>CAZBGT010000047.1:0-4790 GCA_964491615.1 uncultured Muribaculaceae bacterium | reverse complement strand
GGAAGTGCTATTAAATTAATAAAAGAGGTATACGATGAATAGAGAAGATTTTCCTATTTTAAAAAATAATATTATATATTTTGATAATGCTGCAACCAGTTTAAAACCTAAGGTGGTTATAGACAAAATTGTTGACTATTATGAAAATTATTCTTTTAATGCACACCGCTCAGATTACGATGGTGCATTTAAAGTTAGTGAAGAAGTTGAACAAGTTAGAGAGAAATTAGCTTCTTTTATTAATGCTGAAAATAAAAAAGAAATAATTTTCACTAGTGGAGCTACTGAAAGTTTAAATATAGTTATAAATGGATACTTAAACAAATATTTAAAGAAAAAAGAAGAAATATTAATTACTTATGCAGAGCATGCATCAGTAGTGCTTCCAATTTATAATTTAATGAAAGAAAAAAATATTGGATTAAAATATATCCCTTTAAATAATAAATACCAAGTTGATTTAGAGAATCTAAAAAAAGTTGTAACAAAAAAAACAAAAGTTATAATATTAGCACATGTAACAAACACCTTAGGAGATATCAGACCATTAAAAGAAATAATTGATTTTGCTCATAAAAATAATA
Organism: uncultured Muribaculaceae bacterium; assembly: GCA_964491615.1. Taxonomy (GTDB): domain Bacteria; phylum Bacillota_I; class Bacilli_A; order RF39; family UBA660; genus CAKOSP01. The sequence continues at coordinate 4,206 of CAZBGT010000047.1, read as the reverse complement.
TTTTAGTTGTGGTTGATGCATCACAAAGTATAGCTCATTTAAAAATTGATGTAAAAAATTTAGATGCTGATTTTTTAGTTGCATCGGCACATAAAATGTTAGGTCCAACGGGAGTAGGTTTTTTATACGGTAAGAACAAATATTTAAAACATACAATTAATCCTATAACAGGCGGAAACACTGTAGTATCAATAAATTCATTTGCTGAAATAGATTATAAAAAAATACCTTATAAACTAGAACCGGGTACTTTAAATATTTCTGGTATTTTAGGTTTTGGTGAAGCTATAACATATTTAGAAAAAATAAGTTTAGAACAAATTTCTAATTATGTAAAAGAATTAACGCATTATTTAGTAAGCAAATTAAATAATATACCTCATATTGAAATGATTAACAAAGATTTTGAAACAGGCATTATAAGTTTTAATATTAAAGAAATATTTTCTCAAGATGTGGCATTTTATTTAAACAAATATAACATTTATTTAAGAGCCGGAGATCATTGTGCTAAAATATTATATAATGAAACTAATATAAAAAACTCACTTAGAATTAGTTTGGCATTTTATAACACTAAAGAAGAGATTGATAAGTTAATAATGCTTTTAAGTGATAAAGAAAAAATAATAAATGAGATGATCTAATGGAAAAAGAATTAAAAAGAGAAATAATCTTAAGTCATTACGAAAATCCTTTTAATAAAAAAGAAGTTGAACTAAAAGGTTATATTAAAATTAATGCAAATATTGAAACATGTATTGATAATATTGATCTATACGTTTTATTTGATAAAGATATAATAAAAGATATATATTTCAATGGAGAAGCTTGTGCAATTAGTACAGCGTCCACGTCCATACTTCTTAAAAACATTATAGGTAAAACAAAAGTTGAAGCACATAAATATATGAAAAACTTTTTAAACATGATTGAAGAAAAAAAATATGATAAAGATTTATTAAATGAAGGACAAGTTTTTGACGAAATATCAAAACAAAGATCTAGAATTAAGTGTGCTACACTCCCACATGAAGCACTTTTAAATATTTTGAAAGAGGAGGAAAAATGATAGATATAAATTTAATTAGAAACAATAAAGAATTAGTTGTTGAAAATATCAAGAAAAAATTTCAAGATGAAAAAATACCTTTAGTGGAAGAGGTATATCTTTTAGATGAAGAGTATAGAAACATTAGAACTAAGGCTGATAACTTAAGAGCAAATAGAAATGTTTTAAGTAATAAAATTGGTGAATTAGTTAGGAACAAATTAACTGATGAAGTAAATACAATTAAAGAAGAAGTAAACAATATTAATGTTCAATTAAAAACATTAGAAGAGTCAGAAAAAGAGTTAGAAATAAAAATCAAAAATATTATGTTAGTTATCCCTAATATAATAGCGGATGATGTCCCAATAGGAAAAGATGATTCAGAGAATGTTGAATTAAAGAGATTTGGAGAAGCACATAAACCTAGCTTTGAAATACCTTATCACAGTGATATTATGGAAAGCTTTGATGGTTTAGATAAAGAATCTGCTGGAAGAACTAGTGGTGCAGGTTTTTATTATTTGACAGGAGACATAGCCCTTTTATCAACGGCTTTATTAAGTTATGCTAGGGATTATATGATGGATCAAGATTTTGTTTATGCTATTCCACCTTTTTTAATAAAAGAAGAAGTAGTGAGTGGAGTAATGTCATTTGATGAGATGGATTCAATGATGTATAAAATAGAAGGTGAAGATTTATATTTAATCGGGACTAGTGAACATTCAATGATTGCTAAATTTAAAGATCAAATTATAGATGAATCAAAGTTACCAATTAAAATGACTTCATATTCTCCTTGTTTTAGAAAAGAAGTCGGAGCTCATGGTATTGAAGAAAGAGGAATTTTTAGAGTTCACCAATTTGAAAAGCAAGAAATGATTGTAATATGTAACGCAGAGGATTCAAGTGAGTGGTATGAGAAAATGTGGAAATATACTGTTGAAATATTTAGAAACTTGAATGTACCAGTAAGACAGCTTGAAATTTGTTCTGGAGACTTAGCGGATTTAAAAGTGAAATCTTGCGATATAGAAGCTTGGAGTCCTAGACAACAAAAATATTACGAAATAGGTTCTTGTTCTAATTTAAGTGACGCTCAAGCGAGAAGACTTGGTATAAGAAAAAAAGGTAATGTTTATTTACATACTTTAAATAACACTGTACTTCCTAATACTAGAGCATTGATTGCAATACTTGAAAATAATCTAAATGAAGATGGATCAGTTACAATTCCGGAGGTACTAGTACCGTACATGAGAGGCAAAACAAAAATAACTAAGTCGTAAATAGTTATATATTGTCGAATTATTTGAAAAAATAATTTTAATCTATAAACTACTTATTTAGAAAGCGGTTCTACAAATTATCTTGTTTTCAAATCTTACCCTAAGTAATCCAACTTTATCAGAACTTGCTTTCAATTCTATATATATGCTAAAATAATCACGCTTGGAGTGATTATTTTTAATGAAAAAACCGAATTATATTGATTCTAAAAAAAGGGATACTTTACCAGTTGAATATGAATATTTAATTGAAGATATAATGCCTATAACAAATGAAAAGTTATATTTTTTAAGAACTTATGGTTGTCAGATGAATGTTCATGACTCTGAACAAATAAAATATTATTTGGAAAAGTTAGGATTTAACCCTACACAAGATATTAAATTAGCTGATGTAGTAATCTTAAATACATGTGCAATAAGAGAAAATGCTAAAGATAAATTAGTAGGTTTTTTAAGTATTGCTAAACATTTAAAAGAGACGGTTAAACCCGATTTGGTTATAGCTCTTAGTGGGTGTATTCCTCAGTTAGAAGAAGAAGTAAATTATTTTGAAGAAAAACATAAATATATAGACATCATTATCGGTACTCATAATATAATAGATTTACCAAAATTGTTAATTGAAAGAGAAAAAAAACAAACTATAAAAGTTGAATCTAATAGTAATGTTGTTTTAGAAAATGTTAAGTACCAAAGAGATTCTAAAATATCTGCATGGGTTAATATTACTTATGGATGTAATAATTTTTGTACTTATTGTATAGTTCCCTTAACTCGTGGCAAGGAAAGAAGTCGAAAAAAAGAAGATATTATTAATGAAATTAATCAATTAGTAAAAGAAGGTTACCAAGAAGTAACTCTTTTAGGACAAAATGTTAATTCATACGGTTATGATTTTGAATATGATTATAAATTTTTCAATTTATTAAAAGATGTAGCAAAAACCAATATTAATAGGATCCGTTTTGTAACTTCAAATCCATGGAATTTTACGGATGAATTAATTGATGTAATTGCAGAGTATAAAAATATAATGCCTTATATACATCTTCCAGTTCAATCTGGAAGTGATGAAATATTAAAAAAGATGAATCGTAAATACACTGCTTTAGAATATAAAACGTTGTTTGATAAAATCAAAAACAAAATTCCAAATGTATCTATTACTACAGATATAATAGTAGGGTTTCCTAATGAAACCGAAAAAGATTTTCAAAAGACTTTAGATTTAGTTAATTATTGTAAATTTGATGGAGCTTTTACTTTCATATATTCAAAAAGAAAGGGAACTATCGCAGATAAAATGGAAGATAATGTTTCATTAGAAGAAAAAGAAAAAAGGTTGCAAACTCTAAATACACTTGTTAATAAATATTCTTTTAAGAATAATCAAAAACTTTTAAATAAAGAAGTCGAAGTTTTATTAATGGGTTTAAGTCAAAAAGATAAAACAAAATTGTATGGTTATACTGATACAATGAAACTAGTAAATGTTGAAGGTTCAAAAGATTATATCGGAAAAATAAAAACAGTTGTAATAACGGAGGCTAAAAGTTTTAGTTTAGATGGAGTATTAAAAGACTAAAACTAGTTTTTATCTTTTATTTATTGTATAATTTAAATGCGGTGGTAATATGAAAAAAATCCTTACAATAACAATTTTTGCATTAGCAACGGTGTTTATATTTAATACAACTGTTGATGCTCAAATATTAGATGCGTTTTACGTGGGTGCTAATACAACCACAGGAGTTTGTCCTGAAAATAGTTTGTTTGGTGATCCCGGAAACTCTAATTGTGTTGGATATTGGATTCAATTAATTTTAGATATAATTAGATATTTAGCAGTAGCACTTTTAA
>CAZBGT010000046.1:0-4824 GCA_964491615.1 uncultured Muribaculaceae bacterium | reverse complement strand
TTTTTGATATAATATATACATAATGTTGGAGGAAATGTGAATTATCTACAAGGGTTAAATGAAAATCAATTAAGGGCCGTTACTCATATGGAAGGGCCTTGTTTAGTTATAGCAGGTGCAGGAAGTGGTAAGACAAGAGTTTTAACTACAAGGATTGCTCATTTAATTGATCAAGGTATAAAATCTAGTAATATCTTAGCAATTACTTTCACAAATAAAGCTGCAGGAGAGATGAAAGAGCGAGTAAACAATTTAGTTTATGATAATTTTTCATTTGTAGGAACGTTTCACTCTTTTGGTGTGAAAATAATTAGAGAAAATTATGAACTTTTAAATTTAGAGAAAAATTTCACAATTTTAGATTCCGATGATACGTTATCTGTAATTAAAAAAATTATGAAAGATATTGGTGCGGATCCTAAAGAATTAGCGCCAATGTATGTTAAGAATAAAATTAGTTTCATTAAAAATGAAATGTTAACCGCTTCTGAGATTGAAAAGTTTTTCAATACTCCAAACGATAAACTAGTTAAGGATATTTATTATCGATATATAAAAATACTAGAAAAAAATAATTCATTAGACTTTGATGATTTACTAGATAAACCATTAAAATTATTTTTAGACAATAGAGATATTTTAGAAAAATATCAAGAAAAATATCAATATATTTTAGTTGATGAGTATCAAGATACAAATAAATTACAATATGAATTAATTAAAGAATTATCAAACAAATATAGAAATGTTTTTGTGGTCGGAGATATTAATCAAAGTATATATGCTTTTAGGGGAGCTAATTATAAAAACATTTTAAACTTTGAAAAAGATTTTAAAGATACTTTAGTTATTACTTTAGAACAAAATTATCGTAGTACTACAAATATATTAAATGCCGCAAATGATGTAATAAAAAATAATGAAGATTTACAAAAACTGAATTTATATAGTAATTTAGGCCAAGGTGTTAAAATAATTTACAGAAGAAATTATAATGATTTTGGGGAAGTAAGTAATGTTGCACATGAGATAAAAAAACTTTTAGAAAGAGGCTATAAGAAAAAAGATATAGCAATATTTTATCGTGCTAATGCTCAATCAAGGTTAATAGAAGAAGAAATGATGAAACATTCTATACCTTATAAAATTGTAGGGAACTTTTTTTTCTATAAAAGAAAAGAAATAAAAGATTTAATAAGTTATTTAAAACTATTATCTAACCCTAAAGATGATGTATCTTTAGAAAGAATTATAAACGTTCCTAAAAGAGGAATAGGCGATGTAACGGTTAATAAGTTAAGGGATCAAGCATATTTAGAAAATAAAAGTATTTTAGAAATTATTACTGGTGGTAAAGAGTTAGAATTCAAAAAAATAATTGACGAGTTATTAGTTTTAAAAGATGAATTATCCTTAACTGAATTAATAGATAAAGTATTAGAAAAAACAAATATGCTTAATGAACTTGAAAAAGAAAAAACTTTAGAAGCAGATTTAAGAATAGAAAACTTAATGGAATTTAAAAGTATAACCGAGTCATTTCAAGATGAAACAGGAACGGTTAATTTAGACGATTTTTTAGAAAATATATCTTTAGTAGCAGATATTACAGAATATGAAGATGAGTCTGATGTTGTAACATTGATGACAGTACATGCCTCAAAAGGATTAGAATTTAAAGTAGTATTTGTTATTGGTTTAGAAGAAGGGCTTTTTCCTCACGCTTTTGCAGCTAGTGGATTAGAACCTGAAGAGATGGCGGAAGAAAGAAGGCTTTGTTATGTAGCTATTACTAGAGCTAAGGAAAGACTATATTTATCTAATGCCCAAAGAAGAATGCTTTTTGGTAGACCTAACGAAAACTTACCCAGCAGATTTTTAGATGAAATAAGTGATGAGTATTTAGAAAAAATAAGTGATGTAAAAGATGTAATAACTGAACCTAAAATAAATAAAGATTTATTTTACACAGAAGAAGTTAAAGAATATAAAATTGGAGATAGAGTGATTCATGCAGTCTTTGGCCAAGGAATAGTTGTTGAAGTAAAAGAAAAAACAATTAATATTAAGTTTAATAAAGTTGGAATAAAAACAGTTTTAATAAATTATAAAGGTTTAGAAAAGTTTTGAGGTATTAAATGAAGAGTATAGAAGAAGAAATAAATTTACTTATAAAAAAAATAAACGATGCGGATTATAAATATTATGTTTTAGATAATCCAGATATTAGTGATAATGAATATGATACTTTGTTATATCGATTAAAAGAATTAGAAAATAAATATCCTAAACTTTTAGATCCAAATTCCCCAACTCAAAGAGTAGGAGGGGAAAAACAATCTAGTTTCACAAAAGTAAATCACACAACACCAATGTTATCTTTAGATGATGCTTTTAATTATGACGATTTAATTAGCTTTGATAATAGAGTAAGTAAAGTATTAAATAACTATGAATATTATGTAGAACTTAAAATAGATGGCCTTAGTGTGTCTCTAACTTATGAAAATGGAGTACTTAAAAGTGGTGCTACTAGGGGAAACGGTTTAATTGGTGAAGATGTTACAAACAATATAAAAACTATTAAAAACATACCTTTAAAGCTTAAAAACGATATTTCCCTTACAGTAAGGGGAGAAATATTTATGCATAAAAACACTTTAAAAGTAATTAATGAAAGAAGGGTTAGCGATAACTTAGAACCATTAGTAAATGTTCGAAATGCCGCAAGTGGAAGTGTAAGACAATTAGATCCTAAAATTACATCTCAAAGAAACCTTGATATATTTATATACCAAATTATAGAAAGTAATTTTAAAACTCATAGTGAATCGCTAAATTATTTAAAAAACTTAAATTTTAACATTAATGAATATTCTAAAAAACGTAAAAATATTAATGAAGTAATTAATTACATTGAAAAAATAAATATTTTAAGAAAAACATTACCCTATGAAATAGATGGTATAGTTATTAAAATTGATGATTTTCATCAAAGAGAAATATTAGGTACCACTGCAAGAAGTCCAAGATGGGCTATAGCGTATAAATTTCCTGCTGAAGAGGTTTATACTAAATTATTGGATGTAATTTATACAGTTGGAAGAACGGGCTTAATTACCCCTAATGCTGTTTTAGAACCAGTTTTAGTAGATTCATCAATTGTTAGTAGAGCAACACTTCATAATGAAGATTATATAAAAAAATTAAACCTTTTAATATACGATACTGTATTACTTAGAAAAGCTGGAGATATTATTCCTGAGGTTGTAAAACCTATAAAAGAAAAAAGAACAGGTAAAGAAAAAGAAATAAAAATGATTATTAATTGTCCAATATGTGAAACAAAATTAATTAAAAAAGAAGGTTTAGTTGATCACTACTGCCCTAATGAGTTATGTCCAGCTAGGATTATAGAAAGTATTATTCACTATGTTTCAATAGATAGAATGTATGTTGAGGGTCTTGGTGAAGAAATCATTGAAACATTATTTAACTATGGTTATCTAACTAATATATTAGATTTATATACTTTAAAAAATTATTATGAAGAACTAATAAAATTAGATGGCTTTGGTGAAAAAAGTGTAACTAAAATTTTAACTAACATTGAAGAATCTAAAACAAATAGTTTAGAACAATTGCTGTTTGCTTTAGGGATACCTGGAATTGGTAAAAAAACAGCACAAGTTTTAGCAGAGCATTTTCACACTTTAGATAATTTAATTAATACAACCAAAGATGAATTATTAAATATTTTTGATATAGGTGAAATATTAGCCGATAATATAATTAAGTACTTTAAAGAAAATATTGATATGGTTAATCAGTTAATTAACTTTGGTGTTAATACAAACTATTTAGGCGAAGCAAAAATAGAACATGATCTTTTTACTAATAAAAGATTTGTTATAACCGGAACATTTGAAAACTATAAAAGAGAAGAACTTACTAAATATATTGAACTTCATAAAGGTAATGTTAGTAACTCAGTAAGTAAAAATACTGATTATGTAATAGTAGGAGATAGTCCTGGAAGTAAATACGATAAAGCAATAGAACTAAATATAAACATTTTAACTGAAACTGATTTAAATAATTTAATAAAATAAAAAACTCACATTACGTGAGTTTTTATTTTTATGGTAGCGACGGAGGGATTTGAACCCCCGACCTATCGGGTATGAACCGAGCGCTCTAGCCAACTGAGCTACATCGCCATAAGACAAATAAATTATAACATTTCATTTATTTTAATTCAAGGTGTATTGTGTTATAATAAGCGACACAGGTGGGTTATGAACGAAAAGGAAATATATTTAAGTTTTAATAACCAAAAATTTCTTTTAACTAAAGTAGATAAAGTTAAAAAAATTGCTTATGGGTTAACATTTGATCACTATATAGACAATGAAACTAACAAGCAATATTTTTTGGATTTCACAACTGAAACAGTTTTATATGACAATGTTTTATATAATTACCAACATGCTAGTCACTTTGAACAAAGAATTGAAGGTGTTAGTTTTAAATTTATAGGTAATGTTTATTTTTCATTAATTAATGGAAATGTAAAAATATTAAACAAACATGATGAGTATATGTATAATATTCAAAATAAACTATACTATAAAATGGTCGATGTTGAAACTAATGAAGTACATTTTATAAACGACGATTTAATTAGTTTTAAAGATGATTTAGATCTTAGTGAATGTATTGATGATTATTTAACATTACTTGAGACATCTTTAATTCATGAAGATTTGATTAAAGAAAAAGTCGGAGAAACAAATTTTTTAAAATTAAAATATTTATTCCATA
>CAZBGT010000045.1:0-4845 GCA_964491615.1 uncultured Muribaculaceae bacterium | reverse complement strand
CATTAATTTATTTAATATAACAATTAAAAAATACAGCACGCTGTATTATTTAACATATGGTATAAAAGCCATAAATCTAGCTCTTTTTACTTGTGTAGCAATATATCTTTGATGTTTAGCGCACGCTCCTGATGATCTTCTTGGTGATATTTTTCCTTTATCGTTTATATATTTTGTAATAATGTTTACATCTTTATAATCAACATCTTTACCTGCACACATTTGGCATATTCTTTTTCTTCTTCTATAAAAATCTGACATTTTTCCTCCTTTAATTAAAATGGTAGATCATCGCCAGAAAGTGATATTTCTTCGCCAAAGTCACTATATGGATCTTCAACATTGTTTTTTTCAATTACAACCTCATTAGTCGTAACTTCTTCTTTTGATCTTCCTCCAGTAACGAATTGAAAATTGTCTACAATTACATCAGTGGTGTATACTTTTACACCTTCTTTGTTTTCATAACTTCCATTTTTTATTCTTCCTACTGCAGTTATAAAAGTTCCTTTAATTGCATATTTGTTTATAACTCCTGCTGTTTGTCCAAAAGCAACACAGTTTACAAATTCAACATCTCTTTCTTTTGTTTCTTTGTTATAAAAATCTCCCTGAACCGCTAATGAGAATCTTGACACTTCGGTTCCGCTGGCACCCATTCTACCTTCTGGGTCTTTTGTTAATCTTCCTGCTAAAATTACTTTATTCATTTTATTCTCCCTCTACTTTAATAACTAAATGTCTTAAAACATTATTATTGATTAAAGTTCTTCTATCGAATTCTTTAATTGTTTCAGCATCAGCATTAACATACATTAAATAATATGCTCCTGATACCTCTTTTTTAATTGGATAAGCTAAATTTCTTTTTCCAATTTCTTTAAATTCGATAACTTCGCTTTTGTTTGCTTTGAACATGTCTTTTATTTCTTCTACAGTAGCTTTGATTTTATCTTCTTCAATTGTAGATTTAACAATAAACATAATTTCATACTTAGTCATCTTTACACCTCCTTTTGGTCTATTGGCTTATAAAAATAAGCAAGGAGTAATTTAATACTCGCTTTTTAGTATAACAAATACCTTTTTTTTAATCAATCTCTTTATTTGTTTAGCTGCTCTAATGCACTAACGCTTTCTTTTTTAATCATTTCTTTTAAAGATTTGTTTTCCTTAACTTCAATTTCTTGAATATCGGTTTTTAAATCTTTATAACTGAATTTTGTTTCTTCGTTTTTACTAAAGTAATTTTTTCTGATATACCCCACTAAAGCTAAAACAAAAAACAAAGTTACTACAGTTATCCAAAAATAATTGTTTACTAAAAACATTACAAATTTTCCCATTAGTTAACCTCCAATTTTTCTCCCTTAGGCTGAATACCTATATATGTATTACCATCCGCTACTTCTAAAACAGTTCCATCCATCTTATAGTATTTTGTTTGAGACTCTCTTGAATCTTTTGCCCATTTTATAGATATTGCATACCCTTCAGTTATATAATAACCTTCACCGGTTCCTATATTATCTAATTCTTGTCTTCCTGCTCCATCTCCAGTTATTGTAGTATTTTTTACTTGATAAGTAATTATGTTTTTGAATGTATAGGCTTTTTTAGTAACATAATCTGTATTATCTTTTCCATTAACTTGCATTTTGTACACTTTATTTTTAGTGTCGTATATAAAATTAGATGTACTGCTGTTTGAATATTTTATATTTATATTCTTAGCTTCTTTTTTGTTTTTCTCATTTTTAATATTATAGTCTATTACATAATTTAATAATAGTGGTTTATTAGTTTCATTACGATATTTAGATTTAGTTACTGCATTTTGTAATAATTCCATTGTTGTATAAGAAGTGTGTTCTACCGCAACTTTTAAGGACTTATCTCTTAAAAAATGATTACTATTAATTGTATTTACTTTAAGTTTTCTAAAATCACTTAATGCTTGAGGACTTTGTCCGTGATGAGCAAAATACGCATCATTTTCTAAAGCATAATCTAAATAGTAATGTCTAGCGCTTCTAATCATACCAATTCTTTCTGTTTCTTGATCTTTAAATAACGCTAAATATCTAGTTATGCCTCCCTCTGTTACAATTTCATATATTATATATGCATCCTGCAGGCCAGATTGAAGTGGCCTAGCTACAGAAATATTATTTATCATAACTGCAAAGGGTCTTGATTTAGAATCAACATCAACAATATTAATCTTTTTTGGTTGTTGCTTTAATGGGTTAGTTAGTTTAGGCATTTCAAATTTTGTTTTATTAAAATATGTTCCATAAATATATGCTGAAAAAAGTGCTAAAGCTGTTAATGTGACTAAAAGTATGATTCCTTTAAAATTGATTTTTCTTTTTCTTTTAGCCATAGTGTTTTTTCACTTCTCTTTCTGCTTCCCTTTTTTTAATAACTTCTTTTTTATCATGTAATTTTTTACCTTTAGCTAATCCTAATAAAAGTTTAGCATAATTTTTATTAAAATACATCTTTAAAGGTATTAAAGTATAACCTTGAGTTTCCATTTCTTGTTTTAATTTAATAATTTCTCTTTTATGAAGTAATACTTTTCTTTCTCTTGTTTCATCATGATTAAAAATACTGCTTTTATCATATTTAGCAATATACATATTTATTATATATGCTTCATTGTTTTTAATTCTAATATAAGCATCACTTAAATCCACAGATCCTTTTCTGACTGATTTGATTTCACTTCCGACTAAAACAATCCCTGCTTCTATTTCTTTTTCAATAAAATAATTAAAGTATGCTTTTCTGTTTTTAATTTCCATCGTACACCTCAAAGTCAATTGTATGGTCTTCTTTAGAAACGTTAATTACTTTTATTTTGATTCTTTTACCTAAAACAAATTCATCATTTTCCCTATTATATATTCTTTTTTCAGCTAAATCACAAGTATAATAACCTTTTAAAGTATTTAAATGAACTAAACCTTCGACTAAGTTATCTAGTTTTACAAAAAAACCAAATTTAGTAATACCCGATATTATACCTTCATAAGTATTACCAACTTTATCTAACATATATTCAGCCATTTTCATCTTTAATACTTTTCTTTCAGCATCTATACTATCTAATTCTCTTTCGTTTACTTGTATACAAATTTTATCTAATCTATCTACTGGAGTAATAGCTTTGTTTTCTAAATGACTCTTTAATAGATGGTGCGTTTCTAAATCAGAAAATCTTCGTATAGGCGCAGTAAAATGAGTATAGGTTTTGGAACCTAAACCAAAGTGACCTATGTTATTAGTATCATATTTAGCCTTTTTCATACTTCTTAATAATAAATCACTTAACATTTCTCTATCTGGTCTATCTTTAATAAATTTTAATACTTCTTGAAATGAGTAGTTATTAACTGTTTTTATATCTAAATCTATTCCTAAGTTTTTAGCGAAAGTTAAATACTCTTCAACACTTTCTATATCAGGTTGGTCGTGTACTCTATATATAGAAGGATTACCTAAATTACTTAGATGTGTCGCTACTACTTCATTAGTTACAATCATAAAGTTTTCAATTAACTCTTCAGCAACATCACTTACTCTTTTTTTAATATCTATTGCTTTGCCAAACTCATCTTGAACTACTTCAGCCTCAACACTATAAAAATTTAAATAACCTCTAGTTATTAATCTTTTCTTAAGAATGTTTGATAAATCTAACATCTTAAATAAAACTTCTTCATATTCACTACTTACTTCTTTTTTTAATACTTTATTAACATTTTCATAATTCATTTGTTTTTTACTTTTAATAACACTTTTTAATATTTCATAATCTTTAATGTTACCTTCTTTATCAATATAAGTATAAACGCTAATAGCGAATCTTTCTTCATTTTCTAATAATGAGCAAATTCCATTAGATATTTGATACGGAAGCATAGGTATTACTTTATCCGCTAAGTAATATGAATTACCTCTTATAAAAGCATCTTTATATAAAGATGAGTCTTTTTTAATATAATGTGTTACATCAGCGATATGTACTCCTAGTTTATAAAGTCCATCTTTAAAACTTAAAGATATTGCATCATCTATATCTTTAGTACTTAATCCATCTAAAGTAAATATTACTTCATTTGTTAAATCAACTCTTTTAGATTTTTCTTCTAAATCAATACTTGATTCAATACTTTCTAATTCTTTTAAGGTATTTTTATTAAATTCATATATTATATTGTGTTCATAAGCCACACTTAATATGTCCACACCAGGATCATTAACATGTCCTAATATATTAATAATCTTGCCAAGATACTTGTTCTTATCGTTTAATTTAGTTAAACCCAAATATACCTTAGAACCATGAACAACCTTTTGTAAATCGCCTTTATTAATTGTAATATCTATATTAATTCTTTTATTATCTGGAATAAATATTTTCTTTCCTTCAATAACTTTTATAGTTTCAACTAAATTAGTTAATTTTCTTTTTAATACCTTTATTACTTTACCTTCAAACTCCGAGACTAAACTAACTAATACTCTATCCTTATCAATCGCATTGTTTAAATGTTTGTTTTTTATTAATATATCTGTGTTTTCTAAATAACCATCTTTATATCTATTCATCTTAATAATTCCAACTTTTAAAGTTGGATCGTTTTCAATAAAAACATATTTGTTTTTCTTAGATAAAAAGATTTTACCTTCTTCAATTAAGTCATTTAATTCTTTATTTATTAAATCAATTGAAAAATTATCTAACTTACTACATATATCATTTAAACTAAAACTATTTTTTTCTTTTTTATATGTGTTCTCTTCTTAAAAGTGTTATATATTGTTCTTGCTTAA
>CAZBGT010000044.1:0-5124 GCA_964491615.1 uncultured Muribaculaceae bacterium | reverse complement strand
TATGAAACTAAAGCAAAAAATATATTTAATTTTAATATGTTTAACGATTGTTACAATTAAAACAATACCAATTTTAGACTCATCTTACTATGTAATTTATTTTGATGTTGGCCAAGGCGACAGCGCAGCATTAGTTAGTCCATTTAAAAAAGAAGTTGTATTAATTGATACAGGTGGAATCCGTAACTATAATATTAGTGATAATACTATTTTGTATTTAAAAAGTATTGGTGTAAGTAAAATAAACACTTTAATAATTTCACATGGTGATTTTGATCACTGTGGGGATATTTTTAATATCAACAAAAAAATGAAAATTAAAAGTATTATTTTAAATAATAACTTTGTTAACGATTTAGAAAAAAGCATTTTAAATTTAAATATTAAAAGGATCGAATCTGTTCAACTAAATTATTTTAATAGTGTTAATTTAAATTTACATACATCTCAAGATGAAAATGACTCTAGTTTAGTATTTAATTTCCAAATAAATTTTATAAACTTTTTATTCACTGGAGATATAAGTATTAAGTACATGGAAAATATAATAAAAGAAAATAGTCTTACTACAAACGTTTTAAAGGTTGCACACCACGGTTCAAAATATAATACAAGTAACTTTATAATTGAAAGTTTGAAACCAAGCTATGCAGTTATTTCGTCTGGGAGGGGAAATTGGTACAATCATCCACATGAACAAACACTACAAATTTTAAATAACGAAAATGTAAAAGTATTTAACACCCAAGAGGGGAGTGTTATTTTTAAAATAAATAAAAATAGTTATAAGGTATTTACTGAAAATATTTGATTTTGATAATCTTACAATATAATATATAATGTAATTAGGAGAAAATATGAATAGTTATTTAATTCTTTCAAGCAGTAAACACTTGGCTTTTGAACAAATAAAAGCTAATGATTATGATGTGGTAGTTACGTATGATTTATATAATAATTCTTTTGATGAAGTATTAAACGAATTAATGTATTTTAACTCATTAGATAGTGCAAAACACATTATTGTTAATAATTCATATTTCTTTTCAAGTGTTCCTAAGGAAGAAATAAGCGATGAAATGATTACAACACTACTTAATGTTTTGAAAAATCTTGAGCCTAATGTATTTATTTATTTTATAACAGATACAATAGACAGACGAAAAAAGATTACTAAAACTTTAATAAACGATCACACATTCATTGATTTAACTATTGATTATAAGAATATATATAATTTTATAAACCAGTATGTTTTAAAAAATCAATATAAAATAGATTATAATACTGTTTCTCTATTGGTAAATAGATTCGGTTTAAACTTTGACTATATTGTTAACGAACTTGATAAATTATTTTTATATTCGATCGATACTAAAAACATTATTTATGACCAAGCAGTTGAAGTGTTATCTAATAGTATTAATGAAAATATATTTAAGTTTTTTGATCACTTAGTTAATAAAGATTATAAGGAAGCGTTATTGTATTTAAAAGATTTAGAAACATTAAAAGAAGAAGAAACCAAATTAATTATATTGCTTCAAAAAGAATATAAAAACTTATTATTTTTTCTTTATTATAAAAACCAAAATTATGCCGCCATGGATATAATGAAAAATTTAAACATTCCTGAATGGAAATTAAAAAAATTACAAGATCTATCAACTAAGCATAGCGAAGATGATTTATTAAATTACTTATATATGTTAAGTAACTTAGACGAACAAATAAAAAAAGGTCAGATTGACAAAGAAATAGCTATAAAATATTTTATGATTAAAGCAATTTAAAAATACTAGGATTCTAGTATTTTTTTTGTGTTTTTATAATTATATTTTGCAATTT
Source organism: uncultured Muribaculaceae bacterium (assembly GCA_964491615.1). Lineage (GTDB taxonomy): Bacteria > Bacillota_I > Bacilli_A > RF39 > UBA660 > CAKOSP01. The sequence goes on along the minus strand of CAZBGT010000044.1, from coordinate 3,276 downwards.
CTTTTAATTTCTCTTTTCCACACTTGGCAACTAGTCTTTTTCCAAATTCATCGACTTTAACCCCAGCTCCTAAAGGTATTTTTTCATTAACCATTATTGAAAGTTTTTCCATTTCTTTTAAAAAAGTATACCTAGCTATTGTAGCTGCAACTGAAACGCTTTTCACTTTTAAGTCAGCTTTTTGTATAAATTTAATACTTCTAACTATATTTGAGCTGTCTTTTAAATGTTCAAAATATTTCTTTTCGTTTACAAATTCATCTATAATTATATCTACATTTTTTAATTTAGTTTTTTGAATTAAAGTGTAAATTACTTTATTGTGCAATATTGCTTTTATTTGATTTAAATTAGTTGAACTTAAATTATTATACTCATTATTATTTAAAACATATGTAACATGTGGAACCTTCTTTATTAAAATAGGGGCCATTTGTTTTATTAATTCATCATTAATCAATTTAGAATCAGTTATTTTTAGTTCATTTAATAGTTTATCATCTTCTTTTGTAACATACGCCGCTGTTACTACGATTGGACCAAAGTAGTCACCTGTACCGACTTCGTCTGAACCAATGGAACTATCGTAATGTAAAACGCTTTGCTCTTGCTTTGGTTTTTCCAATGGTGGTTTCTTATCTTTTAGTTCTTTAAAAATATCTCTATTGTTTAAAACTTTTTCTTCTTCAAACCATCTATAAGCATCAATATCAGCACTTATCCCTTGAAACATCACTTTTCCGCTTTCATAGATTGTTATTGTAGTATCAGCATCATTCGCCTGCATTACTGAATAATCAGGTTTTTTTTCCTTCTTTAATGGTTCATAATATTTAATAATTTCCTTTAAAACATTATCACTTGGTTTAAAAACAAAATTCATCGTATCACCTATCAATATTTTATCACATTTATACTTTTACATCATTTAATTTTAAAAATTTATTTTTTTAAAAATATATTATATACTTAACATAGTAGAAAAGAGGTAATATGAATTTAATTGATTGGGGTTTAACTATATTAATCGTTATTTGCATGATACTTGGTTACAGAAGAGGAGTAATTAAAGGCGGGGTTAGACTTGTTGGTCTAGTGGTGATTGGAATAGTTTCCTATAGTTTAAGTAAGTACTTAGCAGCTTTCTTAATAAAACATTTGAATTTTTTCAATTTTCAAGGGGAGCTTCTTGGATTATACAGCTTAAATATTTTATTATATAACGCTATTGCATTTTTATTTATATTCCTAATGCTTTATTCAATTTTAAATATTTTAATTAGTATTGCAGGATTATTTGATAAAGTTGTTAAAGCCACTATTATTTTAGCTATACCTAATAAACTTTTAGGAGCAGTTATCGGTTTTTTTGAAGCTTTAATTATTATATATATTGGGATGATTGTTTTAGCTCAAATTCCTCAAACACATGTATACACGTTGGAAAGTAAGGTAGGGTCAAATATTTTAAATAGAACTCCTGTTATAAGAACAGTCGGAGCAGCAACTTCAAATTCAGTTGAGAACATATACTTAATCATAAAGGACAAAGATGAGACTCCTGAGAGGAAAAATATAAAAATAGTAAATGAATTAATAAAGTACAGAATTATTACTGCAGAACAAGCACAAGAATTAGTAGATAAAAACAAATTAGGTCTTGATATGGTGCAGTTTAGATAGGAGGAAATATGGTACAGTTATTTGAAAAAGATCAAGATTTTGATAAGTTAATAGAAAATAAAACAATGTTAATTGACTTTTATGCGGATTGGTGTGGACCATGTAGAATGTTGGCGCCGGTTTTAGAAACTATCGATGAATTTGATGTTTTAAAAGTTAACGTTGATGAATTTAATGAATTAGCTCGTAGATTTGGTGTTATGAGTATACCAACGTTAGTTTCTATTAAAGATGGTAAAGTTTATAAGATTGAACCAGGTTATAAAACAAAAAAACAAATCTTAAATATGTTTGAGTAAAGGGGAAATAAAATGACAGGTAAAATTAAAACAATAATATTAATAGTTATCGGAATTTTAATATTAATTTTATTAACACTAGGTATCATGTTTGTTACTCAAAAAGAAAAAACCGAAGTTACTCCAAAAATTACTGCAGCATTAACAATTGAATACGATTATCTTTGGTATTTAAATGATAACTTACCTGGAAATGGAGTAGGGCTTCAACCCCTTGTTACATTTACTGCAGATACAAATGAGGCATTAACAACTCATTATGACATTGATATAGATTTTATAACTAATACGTTCAGTTACAATCCAAAATTAGATAAAAGTCCTGAACTTTTATTAAGAGTTATAAAACCTGATGGGCAAGAATTGATAGAAATAGAAGGATTGGATTACATCGAAGAAAAAGGCTTCAATGTTACTGAGTTTACAGGTCCAATAACGTTAGTTAAGGATGTAAAAATAGAAAAAGAAAGTTATTCTGAATCTGAACAACAAAGGTGGAACATTATACTAACCTTACCGAATAAACATTCTGATGGTGAAGATAACAATACAGAAAATGAGAATTTCGAGGAAATGCTAGAGAACGAAGATACAGAACAATTTGAAATAAAAGTAAATATTACTGAAAAAAAGAGTTTTAAATAACTCTTTTTTTTATGACTTCACTTGCACTAACAGAATACATTCGTCCTAATTTACCAACACCTAATAAAGTTCCACCAAAATATCTAACTACCACAATTAAAACATTATTCAAATCATTATGATTTATTATATTTAAGATGGGTTGTCCAGCAGAATTTTTTGGCTCTTTTGCGTCGTGTTTTTTTATTTCATTATCAATTTTATATGCATAAACAAAATGTCTAGCTTTTTTATGTTCCTTTTTAAGTTCGCTTAATATGTCTTTAACTGAATCGCTTTTGGATATTTCGTAATAATAGGCAATAAAACGGCTTCTTTTTTCATTTAATTCGATTTTATTTAATAACTTCATATATTTATTATATAAAATAAACCAAATAAAGTGTAGTATAATATAAATATGAACGAATTATTAAAAACCATACCTACTTCTTCAGGCATATACAAAATGTTAGATGAAAACAACACTATTATTTATATCGGAAAGTCTAAAAACTTAAAAAGTAGAGTAAACAGCTATTTCAAAGCGACTAAAAGTGGTAAAACTTTAATGTTAGTTAATGAAGTAAAAAACATTTCGTTCATTACCACAAAAACTGAATTAGAGGCTTTTATTTTAGAGCATAACTTAATTAAAAAATACTCTCCT
>CAZBGT010000043.1:0-5225 GCA_964491615.1 uncultured Muribaculaceae bacterium | reverse complement strand
TAGAAGGGTGTATTTATGAACAATGAGGATTTATTAGAACCAGTCAATAACGACAGTGTGAAAAAAGAACTTATTATGATTCCTGTTGATATATTTAACTATTTTATTTTAGGCTTAAAAACTATAACAACAGATTTTTTCTTATTAATTTACAATGCTATAAGTTGGAGAGTGAATAAAACTTATTCAGATACTTTAGATTCATTTAAAGTAGATGATATTTATGAGAAAACAAGATTACTAAAGAAGAAAAAAGCTAAAACATATACTTATAGCGCTAAAACATTAGCCAAACTTGAAAAAGAAAAGCAAGAATTTATGCAAGATTTACATGAAAGTGGTGCTACAAGAAGTAAAATTGCTGTTACTTATCAATTTAAAGTTAGAGAATCAAATGGGAAAATCACTACCGGAACTATAAAAGGTTTTTCTAAGTTAGACGTAAATGCGTTTTTATTAAATGAAGGTTATGAAATAATTTCAATTATAACTTCAAGATGGATAACATTTATTAACAGTGATGTGTTTGGAATGGGATCTACTAAAATAAAGTCTAGAGAATTAATATTCTTTTTAACTCAACTTTCAACATATTTAAAAGCTGGGTTAACATTAAGTAATTCAATTAGAATATTAAGTAAACAAATTGGAAAAGACAAAGCAAAAACTAGAGCTTTTCAAGCAATTAGTTACGAGCTAACTTTAGGAGAGAGTTTTTCAAATGCTATGGAGAGACAAGGGGACATGTTTCCTGCTCTTTTAATTAATATGATTAAAGCAGCTGAGGCTAGTGGAACTTTGATTCAAACTCTTGAAGAGATGGCACAGTACTATACTGATATTCATACTACTAAAAAACAAATGGTTAGTGCAATAACTTATCCTGTAACTATCCTTATTTTTGCCGTTATAGTGGTAACATTTATATTAATTTATGTTGTGCCACAATTCACCGAAATATATGCAACCAACGATGCCGAGATTACTGGTGTAACTTTGATAGTTATGCTTATTAGTGATTTTTTAAAGAATCATGGACTAACCTTATTGATAGGTATCATAATTTCAGTTATGGCAATGATATTAATGTATAAGCAAATAAAGTCTTTCAGAACGGCATTCCAAATATTAGCTATGAAAATCCCTATAATAAAAGATATAGTAATATATAATGAATTAACAATATTCTCTAAAACTTTTGCGTCTTTATTAAAAAACAACGTATTTATTACTGATAGTATGAGTATTCTAAGTAATATAACTAGAAACGAAATATACAAATCTATATTATATAAAACAATTAATAACATTATCGTTGGTGAAAAAATATCTGAAGCTTTCGAAGACCACTGGGCAGTTCCGGATATTGCTTATTACATGATAGTTACTGGTGAGTCTACTGGTGAATTAGATACGATGATGGAAAGAGTTAGTGATTATTATCAGGAGATGCATAAAAGTGTTATAAATAACTTAAAAGCGTTAATTGAGCCTGTGTTAACTGCGTTTTTAGCTGTGGTTGTAGGATTAATTATCGTTGCGGTAATTATACCAATGTACGGCATCTACGATACATTACAATAAGGTAAATATATATATGAGTCTTTTAATATTCGCGATTGGAGCAATACTTGGATCTTTTATATTATTAGTAGGAACTAGGTTGCCTATTAATGAAAATGTCATGAATTCTAGATCTATTTGTGATGAATGTAAAAAAACATTAAGATGGTATAATTTAATACCTCTTTTTTCCTTTATTTTTCAACTTGGGAAATGTAGTTATTGTAAAAAGAAAATTAACTTAAATCACTTTATCGTTGAATTAACCATGGCTATAGGTTTTTTAATATTTTATAATATTTTTGGCTTATCATATATGTTTTATATGTCTATTATATTATATTCGTTGTTTATGATAATTGCTGTAAGTGACTTTAAATATTATATTATTCTTGATTCTCCATTAATTTTAAGCAGTTTATTAATTGTTATACTTCAGTTTATATATTATGATCTAACAAATTTAGGTCTGCATATTTTAAGTGGTTTAGCTATGTTTGCGATATTTATATCACTTAAAAAGTTAGGGGATATCTTATTTAAAAAAGAGTCTCTTGGTGGGGGAGATATTAAATTAGCTTTTGTTATTGGTTTAGCACTTGGATTTAAGCTTAGTTTAATCGCAATAATTTTAGCTACGTTTTTAGCACTTCCGGCAAGCTTTTTTACCATAATAAAAAATGAAGAGCAACAGATTCCTTTTGGACCATTTTTAGCAGGAGCCCTGTTAATTGTCTTCATTTTTCAAGAAAAATTTTCTTTGTTATTTTACTTACTTATATAAAATAAACTACTACACCAGCAATTACACTAATAACCATTGTACCTACCATAACCCATACAACAGCTTTTCTAGTTCTTTTACTCATTTTATCACCTAGTTATAAATTTAACATAAATTAAAATATTTTTCAATCAACTTAAGTTTTGGTATAATAACTATATGAAAGAGAAAAAAACTATTGTTGTTGGAATGAGTGGGGGAGTAGACTCTGCAGTCTGTGCTTATTTGTTAAAAAAAGAAGGCCATAATGTGATTGGTCTTTTTATGCGTAACTGGGATAGTGATTTAAACTTCGAAGTTAACAATTTAAATGAGGATCAAATTTGTCCTCAAGAACAAGATTATAATGATGCTTTAAACGTTTGCAAAGTATTAAATATACCTTTACATAGAGTCGACTTTGTTAAAGAGTATTGGGATTTTGTTTTTACTACTTTTTTAAAAGAAATAAAGAAAGGAAGAACCCCTAACCCAGACATACTGTGTAATAAATATATTAAATTTGATTTGTTTAAAAAAGAGGCATTCAAACTAGGCGCTGATTTAATTGCAACCGGACATTACGCAAGAAATATTAACAACAAATTATATAGAGGAATAGATTTAAGAAAAGATCAAAGTTATTTTCTATCTGGTATAACTAATGAACAATTAAACAATGTGATTTTTCCTTTAGGTGATTACACTAAGGAACAAGTAAGGAATATCGCTAATAGAATTTCTTTACCTGTATCAAACAAAAAAGACTCAACAGGAATATGTTTTATTGGTAATCGAAATTTCTCACAATTTTTAAAAAATTATTTAAAAGTAAATAAAGGTAATATCATCGATATTAATTCTAAAAAAATATTAGCTACACATCAAGGAGTTAATTTTTATACGATCGGACAAAGAAAAGATCTTGGTATCAGTGGGGAACAAAATAAGTATTATGTTTGTGGCAAAAACATAGATAAAAACATACTATACGTCACTGATAACAAAGATGACCTTCTATCAGATTCAGCTATAATAGAAGAGTTCAATCTCATCAGTCCTAAACTACCAGCTTTTTGTACTGCTAAATTTAGGTATCAAAGCAAAGAGGTAGATGTTTTCATAGAAATTTTAGAAAACAATAAATTAAAAGTAATATATCCAAACAAATTTTCTTCAGTTACACCAGGACAAACATGTGTGTTATATCTAGGTGAAGAGTGCATTGGCGGGGGAGTAATTGACAAAGTATACTTAGATAATAAAGATATTTGGTATTTAAATGGTTGACAATAAAATGTTAAGTGATATATAATTAAATTGTAAATAATGAAGGGTGGTATTATGCAAATATTAAATGACATTTTACAGCAACTTGGAATTTCAAAAGTAAAATTAGCAAAGTATTTAGGAGTATCTAGACAAATGGTTTATAATTATTTAGAATTAGACACCATTGATAAGTGGCCTAAGGACAAACAGGTTTTACTATTTCAACTACTAGACATTAGTGAGTTTGACAAAAAAAACTTATTATTAAAGTTGGAAGACAAAAATTACGTCTTAGAAGTTAATAAAAGGTTAAACTCAACTTTAAAATCTTCTTCTGACTTTGAGAGTTATTTTGATTTAGCTAACTTAACAAAAGAAGATAAAGAATTACTAATAGATATAACTAACATTATTAAAGAAATTTTAGAAGTAGGGACGGATAAAACGTTCAACTCGATCAGATATTTGCACTATCTTCTTCAATCCGTAGATAATGTACCAGAAATCAACTATATTTTAGCTTATATGGCTAAAGTAAATGGCTTTATTAACGTTGATGAGTTCGAGTTCGATGAAGATAAACAATTCATTTTTGAAGGAATCTTATATTCTGCATTAAACCTATATTCAAACGGTGGAGCAAGTAAAAGTAAGGTATCTGATAGTAGGAAACGTTTCGTTGAAGAATTGCAAGCTAAAAAAGAAGAAAAGCTAAGCCGTACTCAACAATTATTTACTATTAAAGAACAAGCGCTAAAGGAATTAGGTTATTCAGATTTCAATGATATTAATGCAAATGAAGTTCTTGAAAAGATAGTTGAAATAGAATCCAGAAAAGTATAAAACTAAGTATAATCTACTTAGTTTTTTTTATATTGCGATGTCTAGATAATATATATTATGTTAACTTATACTTTTAAGCATGAGGATGGTTTTTATAACCCTCTTCTAGCTTCTTGTTCTGTATTTGTGCATATATCTCTGTGGTTACCAAGTTCTCATGCCCTAATAATGTCTGTATCACTCTTAAATTCGCACCATTGTTAAGCATATGTGTGGCGAATGAGTGTCGTAAGATATGAGGAGATATTTCTTTCTTAATACCACTTCTCTTTGCTAAGTTTTTTAGTATTTTAAAAAAACCTTGTCTAGTTATATTTGTACCTAAATTATTAATGAATACATATTCACTAACTTTTTGTTTCAATAATTGCTTTCTATATTCACTAATATACAATTTTAAATATTTAATGGCCACATCATGTATTGGAACTATTCTTTGTTTTTTCCCCTTCCCTTCAATTAATAAAGTACATTCATCGAAATCAATTTGAAAAAGCTTTAAATTAACAAGTTCACTAATTCTTATACCGGTAGCGAACAAAACTTCTAGCATAGCTTTATTACGATAATCATGAGGTTTTACTAGATTTATTTCTAATAAATCATTAATTTCTTTCATATTTAAATACTGTGGAAGTGTTTTAGGTTGTTTAGGCTGCTTAATACCTTCTGCGGGGTTAAAAGTAATTAATCTTTCATCTAGTAAGAAGGTGTAAAAAGACGCTATGACAGTCAAATAATGAGCTTTAGATCTAGGTTTTAAATCTAACGAATATAAAAAATC
>CAZBGT010000042.1:0-5252 GCA_964491615.1 uncultured Muribaculaceae bacterium | reverse complement strand
ATTTTATCTTCTAAGGAGTGAAATGTAATTACCACAATTCTTCCTTTTGGTTTCAGTAAATCAATTGCTTTTTCTAAAGATGCTTCTATTATTCTTAATTCATCATTTACTTCAATTCTTAAAGCTTGAAATATTTTTCTCTCCGGATGAGTTTTATAAAAATAATTTGCCCCGACTGAGTTTTTAATTATTTTTACTAAATCCAAAGTTGTTTTCACTTTATCTTTATTTTCAACAACAGCTTTAGCAATGATACTCGACTTTTTTTCTTCTCCATATTTATAAAATATATCCCTTAAGTCTTCGTATTTGTAAGAATTTATGATATCTAAAGCAGTTTTTTTAGTATCTCCCATCCTCATATCAAGAGGTCCATCTTTCATAAATGAAAATCCTCTCGATTCATTATCGATTTGAGGCGATGAAACACCTAGATCAAAGACAATTCCGTCAACCAAGGAAACCCCCTCGTTTTCAAGCACTTCTTTCATATTTAAAAAGTTGTCCTCAAAAACTTTAAAGTTTTCACTTATTTTGCTGAGTTCATTTGTTGAATAACTTACAGCTTCTTGATCAGCATCGAAGGCATATAGGTAACCCTTTTTTATTCTTTTTAGGATCTCTTTACTAACTCCAGCATATCCAACAGTGGCATCAACATAAATTCCATCTTCTAAAATGTTTAATGATTCAATCACTTCGTTTAATAACACACTATAATGCACTATTAACCTCGAATAAATCTTCAGCGATTTCTTCTAACTTTTCTGAGTTTTCATTTAAGAAGTCTTCGAATAATTCTTGAGACCAAATCTCTAAGCGGTTATTAACACCAATTATTGAGCACTCTTTTTCAAGTAGTGCATATTTTTTCAAAATATCGTTAATTACTACTCTTCCTGACTTGTCTAAAAAACAGTTTGTTGCGCCTGAGAAAAACGATCTTGTAAATGTTCTGGCATCTTTTTTAGTAAACGGTAATGTTTCTAGTTTGTTTACTAATTTTTCCCACTCTTTAAATGAATAAACATACAAGCACTTTTCTATTCCTCTGGTAATAATAAACTCACTACCAAGGGAATTTCTGTACTTTGTAGGAATAACTATTCTGTTTTTTTCATCTAAATTATGGTGATGTTCTCCTATAAACATTTATGTCCCACTTTCTCCCACAGTCTTCCACTGTTAAATTAATAATAGTACAATAAACAAAAAAAGTAAATAGATTCCTATTTACTTCTTATATAAAACAATTATTTTACATTTATTTTACGTTTATTCTGCTTCTTCTTTATTTACTTCTTTACCTTTATAAAAGCCGCATTTGCTACAAGCTCTATGAGGTTGAATGGTTTCTCCACAGTTTTTACATTTAGTTAATGTAGGTGCTGTTTTTTTAATGTGCGTTCTACGCATTCTTTTTTTTGTTTTACTCGTTCTTCTGAATGGAACAGCCATATTTTCACCGCCTTTAGTTATTGTGTTTCTTTCACTTTCTTATTATTGCATATATAAACGATTCTTTCAAGTATTTTATTCTTATTCAATATATATATGGTATAATAATTTTGGTGATTTTTTTATGCGAATGATTGGTACAAAAGCTTTAGGTATTAGAACCCCTTTAATTAAAAATGGTGACGACTTAACAAAGATTGTAGTCGAAGCAATATTAGATACTTGTAAATACGAAAATGTTAAATTAAAAAATAAAGATATAATTGGTATTACTGAGTCTCTTGTAGCTCGTTCTCAAATGAACTTTATTAACATTGATGAAGTAACTAAAGAAATAGATGCTTTATTTAAAGGTGAAATTGGAGTAGTGTTTCCTATTTTAAGTAGAAATAGATTTTCACTTATTTTAAAAGCAATCGCAAACACAAATAAAAAAGTACATCTTTTTTTAACTTATCCAAACGATGAAGTTGGTAATCCAATTATGGACGAAGAAGTTTTAAAAGAGCATAAGATAAATCCATATACTCACACAATCACTGAAGAAGAATATAAGAAATTAAATAATGGTTACACTCATCCTTTTACTAAACTTAATTATGTAGATATGTATAAGAGTATTAACCCTGACAATATAACAATTTATTTATCTAACGACCCATGTGAAATATTGAATTATACAAAAGATGTTTTAGTTGCGAATGTCCATGACAGAGAAAAAACTAAAGCTCTATTAAAAGAATGTGGCGCTGAACTGATTATCGGTTTAGATGATTTAGTTAATGAGAAAAATGAAAACTGTGGTTATAATGAAAAATACGGTTTACTGGGATCTAATATGGCTAGTGAAACATCGTTAAAATTATTTCCAAGAGATTGCAAAAAATATGCTAATGAAATTAAAAAAGAACTATTTGAAAAAACTAATATTGAAGTTGAAGTTTTAATTTATGGGGATGGAGCTTTTAAAGACCCTATTGCCAAAATATGGGAATTAGCAGATCCAGTTGTATCACCAGGATATACAGATGGTCTTGAAGGGACTCCGAATGAAGTGAAGTTAAAATATATAGTTGACAATAGTGCTCAATTAACTCAAAACGAATTAAAAGAAGAGATACGAAAGAAAATGTTAACTAAGGAAAATAACAACTCTTTGGGAACCACACCTAGAAAAATAACTGACTTATTAGGCAGTTTGTGTGATTTAACTAGCGGGAGTGGTGATAAAGGAACTCCGGTTGTATTAATACAAGGATACTTTGATAATTATTGTGACAATTAAAAACCTCTAATTTTATTAGAGGTTTTCTATTTCGTAACTTCCATCATTGTTAACTTTTATTTTTTTAGTTGTTGCTCTTATAGGAAGATTTAATACAATTTGTTTCCAAACTTCTTCTTTTATATCAATATAATATTCTTCTGGGTTTTGAACCTCTTCCATTTCAATATCAACATTATAGTAATAATCACTTAAATCAATTGCGTCTTCAAGAATAATTTCTCCCTTAATATCCCCTTTTAATATTATTTCATCTAAATTATTATAAAAAAGTGTTCCATAAAAACTAATATCGTTAGTTTTTTTTATTTGTGTAGTTCCGAGTTTTGAATAATTAAAAATCTCGTTAATGTCGATATAATTTTTTATATTTAATTCACTTAAATTAATTTTCATTATTTTGCCCTTTTAAAAAGTTTTTCTAATTCATATATTGTAAATTTAATCATAGTAGGCCTTCCATGAGGACAAGTATAAGGATTATCTGTTTTCAATAACTCATCTAATAAGTATTCTTGTTCAAGGTGAGATATTTTAGTATTACCTTTAACACTCATCTTACACGCTAAAGTAATTGCAACATTTTCTAAAAATTTTTCTTTTTTAAAGTTTTCTTCTAAATTTAAAACTAAATCAATTATTTTTTTAACTTGTTCTTCTTCAAAACCTTCTTTTAAGTAGTCAGGGTGAGCCTTCACAAGAATTGTATTAATTCCAAAATCTTCGTAGTCAAACCCTAGCTTTTTAAATTCTTTTTCTTTTTCTTTGAATTTATCATATTCACTTTTTAAAAGTTCAATAGTTATCGGAAAAAGCATAGTTTTTTTATTGATCTTTTCTTCTGCAAGCATTTTTTGATAAAGTTCATAATTAATTCTCTCAGCAGCAGCATGTTGGTCTATTAAATATACTCCTTCTTCATTTTCTGCAGCTATATAAGTTCCATGAAGTAATCCAACTGGATACAGCTTAACTCCTTTTATATCTTCTTTTTCAACAAAATCTGGTTCTAGACCGAAATCCAAAGATATTTCTTCATAATTTTTTTCAACTGTTTCGGGTTCTTTTTCAATTAAATCAACTTGAGGGATAAGTAAATTGCTATACAAAACATCTTTTATACTCTCGTAAATAAACTTCTTTAAGTCTTCAATTTTACTTAATTTAACATCTTGTTTAGCAGGATGAATATTGACATCAACTAATGTTGGATCAATATAAATATTTAATACAATAATCGGAAACCTGTCTGTAGGTTTATAAGTATAATAAGCGTCATTAATAGCTTTGTTAATTTCATAATTTTTTATAACTCTATCGTTTATAAATGTATGAAAGTGGTTTCTATTGGTCCTAGTTACACTTGGTTTAGATATATAACCCTTTAAAATAAAATCGTCACTTTCATAGCTAAGTTTTAACATGTTTTGAGAAATACTTAAGCCATATATTTCATGAATTGTTTGTAGTAGGTTATCACTTTTAGTTGTTTTTAAAATTAATTTTTCGTTATTAGTTAATGTGAAGCTAATGTTAGGATTTGCTAAGGCAGTTTTTTCTATTAAAAAAACTACAGAGTTTAATTCGCTCACTTCGTTTTTCAAAAATTTTAATCGCGCTGGAGTATTATAAAAAAGTTCACTAACGATTATTTTAGTTCCCTTTTTACTAGCAACTTCTTCAACGGATTTTATCTCACCATTATCAACAATTATTTTTACAGTTGTTTTTGTGTTGTTTGTAATTAATTCAACCTTGGATACACTCGCTATGGAAGGTAAAGCTTCACCTCTAAAACCGAGTGAAGAAATAAAAAATAGATCATCTGTTTTATTTATTTTGCTAGTTGCATGTCGAGAAAAAGACAGCAAAGCATCCTCTTTACTCATTCCTGTTCCGTCATCTATGACCTCAATACTTTTAAGTCCCCCATCAATTAAATTGATGACTATGTTTTCTGATTTAGCGTCGATTGAATTTTCTATCAATTCTTTAACAACCGAAGATACTTTTTCGATAACTTCACCTGCAGCTATTTTATTTGCTAATATAGAATCTAAAACTTTTATTTTATTCATAATATTTACCTATTTCTAAAATACCTTTTTTAGAAAATTTTTTTAATATTTTTTTCTCAAAGTAGCGGTTAAATTTAGTTTTTAAAGGTTCTTGCTTGCTAATTTGGTTTACCAATATTGAAATCATTCCCATCTTATTTGCACCGTATATATCAGTAATTATTTGATCGCCTATACAAGCTATTTCGTTGTTTTTAAATTTATACATTGCTAATATTTTTTTGTATTTACCTTTAAGAGGTTTTTTACTTGAATGCGCCGAGTCAACATTAAGTTTTTCTTTAAAAGGCCTTACTCTATTTTTGGTATTGTTAGACATAATAATGACTTTAAAATCATTTTTCAAATAATTTATTAACTCTATTAGTTTTTTGTTCGGCTCTTTTTCACTATATGAACTCATCGTATTATCCAAATCAAAGATTAAACAT
>CAZBGT010000041.1:0-5353 GCA_964491615.1 uncultured Muribaculaceae bacterium | reverse complement strand
CAAAAGCAGATTTATGGGCGGATAGAAAAGGCCATTATTATATAAAAGAATTAGACTTAAAAAAACTAGAAAAACATTTGAAAAATAAAAAAATAATTACTTATGACATTAAAAAACATAAAAAGTTTTTACCGGACTTAAATTATGAACATGATTTAATGATAGCTAAATTCTTATTAAATTACGTAGTAAAAGAAGACGTGGTAAGTATTATGAATTCGTTTGATAATATAGATTTTAATTATTTGAAAAAAAACAAATTTAAAGAAGAAGACATAATTAATAGTACTGTAAAAAAGGCTGATTTTATTTATAATAAAATGACTGAAACAAAAGAAAATTTGGTAGAAAAACAACTGTATGATTTATATTGTAATTTAGAAATACCTTTAAATGATGTTTTAAGTCAAATGGAAAACTACGGTATGAAATGTGATAAAACAGTTTTAGAGGATATTAAAATTAATTTAGAAAAAGAATTAAATAATACTATTTTTAAAATTCATGAATTAGCGGGAGAAGAATTTAATGTTGCTAGTCCTAAACAACTTGGAGATATTTTATTTGAAAAATTAAATTTGCCTGGTGGGAAGAAAAATAAAACTGGTTATAAAACTGATGTTGAAGTTCTAGAAAAGTTAATAAATGAACATGAAATTATTGAGTATGTTTTAAAATTTAGAAATTTAGCTAAAATTTTGTCAACATATGTAAGTGGGTTAATTCCTTATATTGATGAAGAAGGTATTATTAGACCAATATTTAAACAAACTCTTGCTAGAACCGGTAGATTGAGTTGTGTAGAACCTAATTTACAAAACATTCCAGTTAGAGACCCATTAGGAAAAACTATTAGAAAAGCCTTCATTCCTCAAAATGATTTATTTTTATCAGTGGATTATTCTCAAATTGAACTTAGAATATTAGCTCATATCTCTGGAGATGAAAAACTTATTGAAGCATTTAATAAAGGCGAGGATATACACAGAAGAGTAGCGAGTGATATTTACGAATTACCAGAAGAAGATATTACGGACGAAAAAAGAGAAACAGCTAAGGCTGTAATATTTGGAATAGTTTATGGTATTAGCGGATTTGGTTTAGGGGCTAATTTAAAAATATCTGCTAAAGTTGCAAATGATTTTATTCAAAAATATTATGAATATTACCCCAATGTTAAAAAATATATGGAAGATATAGTAAAAGATGCAACAAAGACAGGCGAGGTTAAGACTTTATTGGGTCGAATAAGAGTAATAGATGAACTTTCTAGTAATAATTATATGGTTAGAAAAATGGGTGAAAGAATGGCACTAAATACTCCTATGCAGGGAACTAGTGCAGATATTATCAAAAAAGCTATGGTAGAAATTAATAACTCATTTGAAAAAAGAAACATTAAATCTAAATTAGTATTACAAATTCATGATGAGTTACTGTTTGATGTATTTGAAGATGAGCTTGAAGAAATAACTGAAGTTGTAAAAAATATAATGACCAAAGTTATTGAATTAAAAGTTCCACTTGTAGTTAAAACTTCAACTGGAAAGAATTGGTATGAAGTTTAATGCCAGAATTACCAGAAGTTGAAACTGTAAAAAGATATTTAAAAGAACATATTTTAAACAAAAGAATTGTTAAAGTAGATATTTTATATGAAAAAATAATTCAAAATGAAACAAGTTATTTTAAAAATAGTTTAATAAATGATGAGTTCATTAATATACTAAGAAAAGGAAAGTATTTAATATTTGAAACTAACAATAATTATTTAATAAGTCACTTGAGAATGGAAGGTAAATTTAATTTTTATAAAAATAATTACAATTTAGGTAAACATGATCATATAATAATTAATTTTGAAGATAGTTTTTTAGTGTACAACGATGTTAGAAAATTTGGAAGAATGGAAATCATAGATAAAAACGATTTAAATGAGTATTTTTCTAAATTAGGTTTAGAACCACAAGAACTAACATATAATTATTTGAAAAACAAATTAAATAAAAATATAGATATAAAATCTCTTCTTTTAAATCAATCTATCATATTAGGCCTAGGAAATATTTATGCAAATGAAATACTATTTTTTTCTAAAATAAACCCATTTAAAACCGGTAAAGATTTAACAAAAGATGAAATAGAAAGAATTATTAAATACTCTCAAATAGTTATTAATGATGCAATAGATAAAAAAGGTACAACAATAAAAAGTTTTACATCAGCGCTAGATATAAAGGGAGAGTATCAAAAGTTTTTAAAAGTTCACATGAAAAAACAGTGTAGTGTTTGTGATAATGAAATTATTAAAGTTAAGATAAAAGGAAGAAGTAGTTATTATTGTAAAATTTGTCAAAAATAATTTGTTAAAAAGTATTGACAAATAAAATAAAAAAGATTATTATAAATTTAGGAAACAGGTACTGATTTATTTTATTATAAAACAGTGATGCGCTTGTTTCCTTTTTTGTTTTATAAAAGGCGATAAAACTTGCATTAATAAGCATTTTATATTATTATTAACTTATACAAGGTAGGTAGGAAATGAAATTAAGTGATTATTGTAAAAATTATTATGCAATCATTAACTTTGAGCCAATCGAAGGAGATGTTATTACTACTAAAATGATTAGTGTCTATAAAAAATATGTTATTAATTCGGAGTTAACCGAAGAAAACATTATTAAATTAAAAAATTTAGATAAGGCTATGAAAAAATATATAGATGATTGTATATTTAGAAAAGATTTAGATAATATCATCTTAAATATGGAAATACCTTCGGACACTAGAAGCATTCTTAGGATATTAATTGATAAAATAATTTCGTTTTTTAATAACTACACCGAATACACCACGAGAGTGATATATGTATCAAGGTGGATTTAGCCACCTTTTTTTATTGGCTAAATAAGGTATAATAATTAAGGAGGCAACATGAATAACGATTTAGTAATTGAGGTAAGTAAGGAATTAAATTTAAAAACAGATAATGTTTTTAAAACTTTAGAATTATTAAAAGAGGGGGCAACTGTTCCTTTTATAGCAAGATACCGTAAAGAAGCAACGGGTGGGCTAGACGAAGAAGAAATTAGAGAAATATCTTTGAGATACGAATATGTAGTTAATTTAAAACAAAAAAAGGAAGATGTTCAAAGATTAATTGATGAAAAAGGATTATTAACTGCTGATTTAGTTAAAAAAATAAATAATGCTAAAAAACTAGTTGAATTAGATGATATATATAGACCATTTAAAGAAAAGAGAAAAACGAAAGCTACTGATGCTATTAATAATGGTTTAGAACCTCTAGCAAAAACTATAATGACTTTTCCAATTGATATAGATATTGATAATGTAGCATCAAGTTATATTAATAAGAAAGTTTTAACTATAAAAGATGCTTTAGAAGGAGCGGGCTTTATTATTGCTGAGTGGATTAGTGATGATGCAGTTTATAGAAAGTTTATTAGAGAATACTTGTTTAAAAATGCAAAAATTGTAACTAAAGTTAAAAAAACTAATCCTGATATCAAAAAAATATATGAAATGTATTATGAATATAGTGAACAAATTAAGTTCATTAAACCTCATCGTGTTTTGGCAATTAATAGGGCTGAAAAAGAAAAGGTTTTAACAGTTAGTCTAGACTTTTTAGAAGAAGATATAATCAATTATATGGAAAGTAAAATAATAAAAAATGATTCTTCACCTGTTTCTTTTTTAGTAAAAGATTCTATAAAAGATTCATTGAAGAGATTAATTTATCCATCAGTTGAAAGAGAAATTAGAAGCGAGTTAAAAGCTTTAGCTGAAGAGCAAGCCATTAAAAATTTTAGTGAAAATTTAAAAAATTTAATTATGACACAACCAGTAAAAGAAAAAATAGTACTGGGATTTGATCCTGCATTTAGAACTGGTTGCAAGTTAGCTGTTTTAGATAAATTTGGTGATGTTTTAAAAATAGAAGTAATATATCCTCATGAACCGCAAAAAGAGATTGAGAAAAGTGAAAACATATTAATTAAATTAATAGACGAATATAATATAGATATAATCGCTATTGGTAATGGAACTGCTTCAAGAGAAAGCGAAGTTTTTGTTGCTAATGTAATTAAAAAAATAGATAAAAATGTGGAATATATTATTGTTAATGAAGCTGGAGCGAGTGTTTATTCAGCGTCTAAACTAGCTATTGAAGAATTTCCTGATTTACAAGTCGAACAAAGAAGTGCAGTTTCAATAGGAAGAAGATTACAAGATCCTTTAGCAGAATTAGTAAAAATAGATCCAATGAGTATAGGTGTAGGGCTATATCAACATGATGTAACACCTAAGTTATTAAAAGAGTCTCTTGACTTTACAGTATTATCCAGTGTTAATAATGTAGGGGTGGATGTTAATACTGCGAGTGTAAGTTTACTTAATTATGTATCAGGGTTAACAAAAAGTGTTAGTGAAAAAATAATTACTTATCGTCAAAAACTTGGAAAAATTATGAATAAAGAACAATTAAAAAAAGTTCTTTCACCAAAAGCATATGAACAATCAGTAGGTTTTTTAAGGATTAGTGACGGAGAAAATAAATTGGATGAAACATCAATTCACCCAGAAAGTTATGAAATAGCTTTAAAAATATTAAAAGATAATGACCTGAAACTTACAGATTTAGGAACAGAAAAAATTAAAACAATTGACTTTTCAAACAACTATAATATAGATAATTATACTTTTAAAGATATTATAGAATCGTTTAAAAAACCAATAAGGGATCCAAGAGATGAATATGAAAAACCTCTTCTAAAAAGCGAAGTTGTAAACATTGAAGATTTAACTGTTGGCATGGAACTCGAAGGAACGGTTAGAAATGTAGTTGATTTTGGAGCTTTTATTGACATTGGTTTAGGTAATGATGGTTTAGTTCATATATCTAAAATAAGTAAAAACTATGTTAAACATCCAAGCGATGTTTTAGCGGTGGGCGATATTGTAAAGTGTTATGTAATTGATATAGATAAAGATAAAGAAAGAGTATCATTGTCTTTATTTAAAGATTAAAGGATTAAAATAAGTGTATCAAGTTTTAAAAAGATTAAAAAAAATACATGTAATACTAATTCTTGTTAGTGTTTTATTTATTGTGGGACAAGTCTGGTTAGATTTAAAAATACCAGACTATATGGCTGAGTTAATAAATATTATTAAAACAGAAGGAAGTAGTACAAAAGATTTATTTACTCCGGCAATATGGATGTTGTTTTGTGCATTTGGCAGTTTAATTTTAGCAATAATAACGGGTTATTTACTTGCAAAAGTTGCTACTAGCTTTTCTAAAGAATTAAGAAAAGATTTA
>CAZBGT010000040.1:0-5438 GCA_964491615.1 uncultured Muribaculaceae bacterium | reverse complement strand
AGAGTTGTTATTTAAAAAACTAATTTTGTCTTTATAAAAAAAGAAAATTAAAGCAAGTACTAATACTAAAGTTAAAGATATAACTAAATAGATGTATTTTTTCACTATATCACCAATATAATTGTATCATTTTTATGTTATAATTTATATGGTGATCACATGTTTGAATTTATCGGTGATAGATTATCTAATGCCTTAAAAAATATAAAAGGCATGGGAAAAATAACTGAAGATAATATATCTGACGCGATTAGAGAAATTAGATTAGCTTTACTAGAAGCTGATGTTAATTATGATGTTGTAAAAGAATTTACGGCAAATGTAAAAGAAAAAGCTTTAGGATTAGATATTTCAAAAAGTTTCAAACCTGATGAAGTGTTTATAAAATTAATGAAAGATGAATTAATAAACCTTTTAGGTAAAGATTATGAACCGCTAGAAATTAATTTTAATCCTACAGTTATAATGCTACTTGGTTTACAAGGAAGTGGTAAAACCACAACTGCTGGTAAAATAGCAAATTATGTTCGAAAAAAACATAATAAATTACCTCTTTTAATAGCAGCAGACGTTTATCGTCCTGCTGCAATAGATCAATTAGAACAAATTGCACTTAGTTTAGGATGCGATATATATTCAAATAAAGAAGAATTAGATGTTTTAAAAATTGTTAAAGAAGGACTTGATTTTGCTAAAGAAAATAATAACAACTTTATTATTATAGATACCGCTGGAAGATTACAAATTGATGAAACATTAATGACTGAGTTAAAAAATATTAATAACAATTTTAAGATACATGAAAGGTTATTAGTAATAGATGCAATGATGGGGCAAGACGCCATTAATGTAATTAAAGGCTTTAATAAAGATCTTAATTTAACAGGTTCTGTATTAACAAAGTTGGATGGTTCTACTAAAGGTGGAGTTGCTTTATCTTTAAGGCATCTTACAAATGTTCCAATTAAGTTTGTAGGGGATAGTGAAAAGCTAGATGGATTAAGTGAATTTCATCCAGAGAATATGGCAAATAGAATATTGGATATGGGAGATATTTTAGCTATTGCTGATAAAGTAGAGGGTTTAATAGATGAAAAAGAAGCTATAGAACAATCTAAAAAAATGAAAAGTGGTAAGTTCGATTTAGAAGATTTTTTAAAAACTTTAAAACAAATAAAAAAACTAGGATCTTTAGAAAATATTTTAAAATTAATTCCTGGAGCAAGAAAAATGGGTTTAAATAATATTAACTTAGATCCAAAAGATTTGGCTCATATAGAGGCAATAATTTTATCTATGACTTTAAAAGAAAGAAAAGACCCAAGTATTTTAAAAGCTAGTAGAAAAATTAGAATCGCTAATGGTTCAGGAAGAAGTGTTGAAGAAGTAAATAGACTTTTGAAACAATTTGAAGAAATGAAAAAGATGATGAAACAAATTAATTCAGGAAATATGAAGTTACCATTTTAAGACACCCGTTGTGTCTTTTTTTATGTGTATTCTTTTAACTAAACGCGATATATAGTATAATAATATAGGAGTTACAAATGAGCAAAAACAATATTAGAAACTTTTCAATTATAGCACATATTGATCATGGTAAAAGTACTTTGGCTGATCGTATTTTAGAATTAACTAATGCTTTAGATGATAGAAATACCACATCAAGAGTCTTGGATAATATGGCCTTAGAACAAGAACGTGGAATTACAATCAAATTAAATGCAGTTAGATTAAATTACAATTATCTTAATCAAGACTATATTTTGAATTTAATTGACACTCCTGGACATGTAGACTTTTCTTATGAGGTGTCAAGAAGTTTAGCCGCTTGTGAAGGTGCTATTTTAGTGGTGGATGCCGCTCAAGGAATTGAAGCTCAAACTTTAGCTAATTTGTACTTAGCTTTAGAAAATGATTTAACAATTATTCCAATTATTAATAAAATAGACTTACCTAACGCTGATATCGAAAAAGTAACTAACGAAATAATGAACACATTAGGCTTTAAAAAAGAAGATATTTTATTAGTAAGTGGTAAAACCGGTGAAGGTGTAGAAGACTTAATTAAAAGAATAATTGAAGTTATTCCAGAACCTAAAGTAAACAAAGATGCTAAAACAAAAGCTCTTATTTTTGATAGTTATTTTGATCCATATAAAGGAGCAACACTTTTAGTAAAGGTTGAAGAAGGAAGCATTGAAGTAAAAGATACTATTAAATTAATAAACACAAAAAGTGAATTTGATGTTGTGGAATTGGGTTACTTTACTCCTCAAGCTACAAAGGTAAATCAATTAAATAGTGGGGAAGTAGGTTATATAACCGCATCAATTAAAGATATAAATGAAGTTGCAGTTGGAGATACAGTCACAGTCAAAAAAAATGAAGCATTTGAAGCTTTACCTGGATATAAGGTAATGAAACCTATGGTATTTTCTGGAATATTTCCAGTTGAACTAAATAAGTATGAAGCATTAAGTGATGCTTTAGAAAAATTAAAATTAAATGACTCATCATTAACTTATGAGATTGAAAAATCTGATGCATTAGGTTTTGGTTTTAGAATGGGTTTCTTAGGACTTCTCCATATGGACATTATACTGAC
Organism: uncultured Muribaculaceae bacterium; assembly: GCA_964491615.1. Taxonomy (GTDB): domain Bacteria; phylum Bacillota_I; class Bacilli_A; order RF39; family UBA660; genus CAKOSP01. Next base: position 2,830 of record CAZBGT010000040.1, on the reverse strand, counting down.
CAGATTAGAAAGAGAATTTGACATTCCTGTAATAGCCACATCTCCAAGCGTTATATACGAAGTATACTTAACAACTGGTGAGTTAGTTTATGTTGATTCTCCAAACAAAATGCCAGATAAAGTAAAAATAAATTATATAAAAGAACCATATATTTATACAAATATAATTTCACCTATTGAATATATTGGCCCAATTATGGAATTGTGCCAAGAAAAAAGAGGTATTTATAAAAGTACAGATTATATAGACTCAACGAGAATTAATATTCATTATGAATTACCTTTATCAGAAATAGTATATGACTTTTACGATAGATTAAAAAGTCATACTAAAGGATATGCATCATTTGATTATGAATTAAAAGAATATAAAGAAAGTGATTTAGTTAAAATGGATATTTTACTAAACTCAGAAGTAGTTGATGCGCTTTCAGTTATTGTTCATAAAGATTCAGCTTATTCAAAAGGAAAAATAATTACTGAAAAATTAAGAAAATTAATACCTCGCCAAATGTTTCAAATCCCAATTCAAGCTAGTATTGGTTCTAAAATAATAGCTCGAGAAAATATCTCGGCATTACGCAAAAATGTATTAGCAAAATGTTATGGTGGAGATGTTTCCAGAAAAAGAAAATTATTAGAAAAACAAAAAGAAGGTAAAAAGAAAATGAAAATGGTTGGAAACGTTGAGGTTCCAAATGAAGTTTTCCTAGAGGTTTTAAAAAATGAATAACAACGTATTTTCAGTTTATATTCATATACCTTTTTGTAAAAAACTATGTTCATATTGCAACTTTTCTAAAATTTATTATCAAGAAGAACTTGTTAATATGTATTTAGATACATTAGAAAAAGAAATAAAAGAAAAAATGTGGACTAATGAAATAAGAACTCTCTACATTGGTGGAGGAACCCCAAGTAGTTTATCAATGTCTAATTTAAAAAAACTATTCTCCATTACTAATCAATTTAAATATTTAGATAATTATGAATTTAGTTTTGAGTGTAATTTAGATGATATTAGATAAGAGTTACTTAAAGTTTTAAAAGAAAATAAAGTAAACCGTTTAAGTATAGGAATCCAATCATTTAATAAAAATAAATTAAAATTAATGGATAGAGACGCAACGTTTAAAGATGCATTTCACAAAATAAATTTATGTCGTAAAATGGGCTTTGATAATATAAGTGTTGATTTAATATATGGTTTTGAAAAAGAATCGGTAGCTCATTTAAAAAAAGATTTAAAACTAATAACTAAACTAAAACCAGATCATATAAGTACATATAGCTTAATTATAGAGCCTAATACTGTGCTTAAAATTAATAATGTAAATCCAATAGATGATTCAATTGATTCAGATATGTATAAAACTATTGTAAAGTTTTTGAAAAAAAGAAAATATAATCATTATGAAATAAGTAATTTTTCTAAAAAAAATAAAGAATCACTTCATAATTTAACATATTGGAATAACAATGAATATTACGGATTTGGTTTATCCGCATCGGGATATTTAGATGGTGTAAGGTATACCAACACTAAAAATATCAAGTCATACCTTAAAAAAGAATTTACTTTAGAAAAAGAAATATTATCTAAACAAGAAATTATGGAATATGAAGTAATTTTAGGTTTAAGAAAAATAAAAGGAATAAATAAAAAAGATTTTCAAAACAAATTCAATGAAAACCTTAATGATGTTTTTAAAATAGATTCTTTAATTGAAGAAAAACATTTAACACAAAAGGATGAATATATTTTTATTAATCCTAAAAAAATATACTTAATGAATGAAATACTACTAAAACTACTACCATAAAGGAGGAACATGAAAATAATTGTAACAGCGGGGGGAACAGGTGGACATATTTATCCTGCCTTAGCGATTATTGATGAATTTAAAAAAAGAGAAAAGAAATTAGATTTAATTTATATTGGTACTCATAATAGAATGGAAAAAGATTTAATTCCGAAATACGGTTATGAATATACTTCTCTTGAAATGTATGGTTTTAGCAAAAAAATGATTTTTAGAAATTTTAAAAATTTATTTTTGACCTATAAAGCTTACAAACAGTCATTAAAAATAATGAAGGAATTTAAGCCGGATATCGTTATTGGAACAGGAGGATATGTTACTTTTCCTGTTTTAAGCGCAGCTAAAAAACTTGGTGTAAAAACATTTATTCATGAACAAAATAGCATTCCTGGAAAAACAAACAAATTATTATCTCCTAATATAGATCTTGTAGGAGTATCTTTAAAAAATTCTGAGAAATATTTTAAAAAAGCGAAAGAAGTTTTTTATTCCGGAAATCCTTGTTCGAGTAATGCCTTAAAATTAGAAAAAATTAATAAAGAATCTTTAGGTTTTTCTAAGAATAAAAAATTAATAATTATAGTAGCGGGTTCTTTAGGAAGTTATACAGTTAATAAAAGGATGAAAGATTTTTTAGAAATAGTTACGGATTATGAAGTACTTTATATTACTGGGAAATATCATTATGATGAATTTATTAAAGATTTAAAAGTAGGAAAAAATATTAAAGTTGTTCCTTATTTAGACAACCTACCAGGTCTTATGAAGGATGCAGATTTAATTATATCTAGAGCAGGAGCTTCGACTATTAGTGAAATAATTGCAATAAATATTCCTTCAATCTTAATTCCTTCTCCATATGTAGCTAATAATCACCAATATTATAATGCACTAGATTTAGTTAATTTAAAAGTTTCATCACTACTAGAAGAAAAAGACTTAACTGTAGAAAAACTACAAGTATTAATTAATGAGTTATTACTAACAGATACTTTATATAATAAGTA
>CAZBGT010000039.1:0-5546 GCA_964491615.1 uncultured Muribaculaceae bacterium | reverse complement strand
AAGAAGAAAAAAAAATAGAAGTAAATAACAATTTTATAAAAGAAATCATTAAATTAATAAATTCTAAAAAACAAAAAGCAACAATAAATTTAGCTAATGGCTATTTAGCAGTTAAAAAAGACAATATTCTTTATTTGAAAAAAGATCTTTAAGTGTTATAATATGTATTCGGAAGGAGAAGTATGAAAAAGAAACCAAATACAAATTTATTTAGAGCTAATTTACCATATTTAATATTATTTACTGTAATAGTAGGAGTTTTAGTATTACTTAATTTTCAAAACAATAAAGTAATTGAACTTACAACTGGAGAATTAATTCAAGAAGTAAAAAAAGAAACAGTTACAGAACTACTAATTACTCCAAATAAAAACCAAGGAGTATACCTTGTAAAGGGTAAATTAGATTCATATACGAAAAACGAAAGTTTTAAGGCTCGTGTTTTAGCAAACGATTTAGAAATTATTTCAACTTACGCTGTTGAAAACAATATAAAAAGTTATGAAACTGAGAACGACCCTGGAAGTTCTATTTTTGTTAGTTTAATTGTAAATGTTTTACCTTTTATTCTTTTAATAGCATTAATGTATATTATATTTACTAGAATATCTGGTTCAAACAAACAAGGAATGGACTTTGGAAAGAGTAGAGCTAAACTAACAAATGATAAGGATAAAAAGAAATTTAAAGACGTTGCGGGTTTAAAAGAAGAAAAAGAAGAAGTATCTGAATTAATAGATTTTTTAAGAAACCCAAAAAGATTTCAAAAAATGGGAGCGAGAATTCCAAAAGGAGTATTATTATTAGGTCCGCCTGGAACAGGAAAAACATTACTGGCTAAAGCTGTTGCAGGAGAAGCTGATGTACCATTTTATTATATTAGTGGATCAGACTTTGTAGAATTATTCGTAGGAGTTGGAGCATCAAGAGTTAGGGATATGTTTAAAGAAGCAAAAAGAAATGCACCTTGTTTAATATTTATAGATGAAATTGACGCTGTAGGTAGACAAAGAGGAACAGGTCTAGGCGGTGGCCATGATGAAAGAGAACAAACTTTAAACCAACTACTTACTGAAATGGATGGTTTTGGTGAAAACGAAGGTATTATTATTATAGCTGCAACTAATAGACCAGATGTATTAGATCCAGCTTTATTAAGACCTGGAAGATTTGATAGACAAGTAACGGTAAGTTTACCAGATGCAAAAGAAAGAGAAGCTATCTTAAGAGTACACGCTGAAAATAAAAAGTTTGCTGACGAAGTAAAACTTAAAAATTTAAGCGAAAGAACACCAGGATTTAGTGGAGCAGACTTAGAAAACTTACTTAATGAAGCAGCACTACTTGCTGTTCGAAGAAGAAAAAACACAATTACAATGGAAGAGTTAGATGAAGCAACGGATAGAGTTTTACTTGGACCGGCTAAAACATCTAGACAAATTACTGAAAAAGAAAAAAGATTAGTAGCGATCCACGAAGCAGGGCATGCTGTTATAGGTTTAAAGTTAGATAGTGCTAACGAAGTACATAAAATAACCATTATTCCAAGAGGTATGGCCGGAGGCTATACCATGATGTTACCTAAAGAAGAAAAAATGGTGGTTCACACAAAAACAGAACTATTAGGTCAAATTATTGGTCTTCTTGGTGGTAGAGTATCAGAAGAGATGTTCTTAAAAGAAATTTCAACCGGAGCTAGTGATGACTTTAAACGCGCTACTAACATAGCAAGAAGTATGGTTACGGAATATGGAATGAGTGAACTTGGGCCAATTAAATATGAAGAGGCCGGAGGAAACGTTTTCTTAGGTAGAGATTATAATAAATCCAGAAACTTCTCAGACAAAGTTGCATTAGAAATAGACGAGCAAGTAAGATTAATCATAAATGATTGTTATGCAAAGTCTAAAAAAATAATAAAAGAAAATAAAGACTTAATTTTATTATTAACTGATGCATTAATGAAGTTAGAAACATTGACTAAAGAGCAAATAGAATATATAGTAAAAACAGGAAAAGTTCCTACTGAAGAAAAGGAAGATGAATAATGTTAGAAGTAATACTATTAATAATATCAGTTTTAATTATAGCTTTAGCTTTACTACAAAGTAATAAAGCCAGTGATGCAGGACAAGTTATTACCGGAGGTAATGACCCTTTATTTCAAAATATGAAAGAAAGAGGATTTGATTTATTTATTTCAAGATTCACTTTATTTCTGGGAGTAATGTTTTTACTGATATCGATGTATATGTTTTTAATCAAGTAAAAAAGATGGGTAACCATCTTTTTATTTGTCAAAATATAAGTTTGTTCTTTTAATCATTTCTTCTTTACCTAGAAGTTTTATTAAATCATATAAGTTTGGACTTAAATTCTTTTTAGTAATAAACACCCTTAATGCTTTAGTAAAATCTGCAGGGGATATAATTAAGTTTTCTTTAACATAAGTACTCAGTTTATCCCACCATACTTCTTGAGTATCAGAACTGTTGTAAACATCATTAAAGTAATTTATAAACCAATTTTTCTCAATATTTTCAATTAATTCATAACCATCATTATTTTCATAAAAATATTCAGGATACATATACCAAAATAGATCTAATACATCACTATACTTAGAAATATCTTTTCTAGGTTTTTTTATGTTTCTTTCTATATTAAGTAGATTAATTGTATATTCTTTAGAACTAGTTAATATATTATAAAAAATCTCGTCATATTTTTTAGTAAACATTAATAAGTTATCATATATATCACTAGCATTCATTCTTGAAAAATAAGTTTTAGAAATATTTAATAATTTTTCCATATCAAATATAGGTCCAGATTTAGACATTTTATTAAAAGTAAATTCAAAGTCTTTAATACCTAAATCTTTATTTAACTCATACCACTCTTCAAAGTTACTATTCAATAAAGTTGCTAAGTATAAAAATATAACTTCATGCGGAATACCCGCTTCATTATAATAGCTAACCGATGCCCAAGGGTCTTTTCTTTTAGATATTTTTCTAATAACCTCACCATCTTTTATATTAACTGGTGAAACATGTGCATATTTAGGTAAATCAAAACCTAATAATCTAAACAGCTCTTCGTGAACAGGAAAACTACTAATCCATTCATCTCCCCTTATTACATGTGTAGTACCCATTAAATAATCATCTATTACATGAGCAAAGTGATAAGTTGGTAGTAAATCTTTTTTTAATATTACAATATCTAAATCATTTTCAGGCATCTCAATCTTACTTTTAATTAAATCATTTAATATAATTTTATTGTAAAAACTACCTTGAGATTTAAAACGAATTATATAATTTTCTCCATTAGAAATTCTTTTATCAACTTCTTCTTTAGTTAAATGTCTACACTTTGCATATTTTCCGTAGTAACCTAATCTTAATTTATTTTTTTCTTGATAAGCTCTAAGTTCACTTAAATCATCTTCGCTACAAAAACAAGGATAAGCTAAATCACTATCTAACATTTTATTAATGTAAGAAGCATATATATCTTTTCTTTCACTTTGAATGTAAGGAGAATAAACACCACCTTTTTCCGGATCTTCATCAAAAGAAATATTAAGTTCTTTTAAATCACTTAAAATACCTTCAATGCCATTTTCAACAATTCTTTCTTGGTCAGTGTCTTCTATTCTTAAAAAAGATACTCCTTTAGTTTGTTTGCTAAACCAAATATTAACTAAAGCGCTATATAAACTGCCAATATGAATAAAGCCGGTAGGACTAGGAGCGAACCTATTTATTATTTGTGTTTTATCTAAATTTCTTCTTGGGTATATTTTTTCATAATATAAATAATCTCGATCAGTTTTAATCCTCATAAAATCTCCTCAAAAACATCATAACATAATAGACAAAAATTATAAAATATAGTAAACTCTACATTAGGAGAGTATTATATGAAACCTAAAATAAAAATCTTTTATATAATATTATCTATATTAATAATTGTTTTAATTTTGGGAAACATTTATTTGAAAAAACAAGTTCCTGATGCGTTTTTTGAAGAAGTGCCAAATTCAACTCTTTCTATAATGTTAGAAACAACTGAAAATAACTTTGTGAAGAGTGAAACAAATAGTTTTCCAACCGAAGGATATTATTATGATGGAGAAAGATCATACTGTGTGAATGGTTCTGTTTTATCATGGTTAGGTAATAAACTTTTGTTTTCTTCAAGCGGAAGTGAAAAATGTTACGCTTACTTTAAAAATAATACTTATGCACCTCAAACTTTATCAGAAAGAATAATAGCTTTAAATGGTGGTAAAACAGCGATTGAAAATAAACCCAAACCAAATTTTTCGGAGAATTCCACAACTAACGAAGGGATGTATTCGATTCAAGATGATTATGGAACAAGTTATTATTTTAGAGGAGCAGTAGATAATAACTGGATTAAGTTCGGTAAAGATAACGGTAGTGATATTTATTGGAGAATAGTAAGAGTAAACGGAGACGGTAGTGTAAAACTACTTTACTCTGGAACAACCGCTCCAACTTCTCAGACTAAAACAGTAATGAACGGAACAGGCACTCAAATTCCAGGTAGTGCGTTTAATGAAACTTATAATAAAGGCGAATATATTGGTTACATGTATACCTTAAATCAACACCACGGAACGAATGAAAGTAGTAAAGTAAAAGAAACATTAGATACATGGTTTAGTAATAACCTAACAGTTTACCAAAGACACCTTGAAGACGCTATATATTGTAACGATAGAAACTTTATGTTAGATAACTGGATTCCAATCGGACTTCCAACTCCAGTTAGATATTCTGATGTTTATAAAAGAGTTACAAATACTGTTCAACCTAATTTAATTTGTTCTCATAAAGATGACTCATTCACAAAAGAGTCATCTAAAGGAAATGGCAAATTAACTAAATCGATAGGTCTATTAACCGCAGATGAAGTTTTAGCAGCAGGTATAACTTCATCTGCTAATACAAATAATTACTTGTATACTAACCAAACACATTGGTTAATGTCTTCAAGCTACGTAAATAATACTAGTGCAAATAATTTTATATTAAATTCAAGTGGAGAACTAACTTCTAATAGAGTAGATGGAAACTTTGCATTAAGACCTGTTATAACTTTAAAACCAGATATAATTACAACCGGTACTGGAACATATGATAATGTTTATACCACTGACATAGTAGCAGATATATTACCCGTAGTTAACTCAGTAACAGCATCAGATATAGAAATAGACGGATTCAAATTAACAATTAACACTACAAAAGGTAGTGGAGATATTGTATCTTACTATTACTCAATTGATAATGGATTAACTTATGCAAGCGATAATAATAATTTCAAAACCTATACGGGACTTAGTGCTAACACTACATATAACATTAAAGTATATATAAAAGACTCACTAGGTAATGAATCAACAGTTAAAACAACTACTGCAACAACAGAAAAAACCTTAGCTGATATAATCTTAATTAATAATGGCGGAAAAACAGTAATAGAAAATAAAGGCGCGCCAACATTCA
>CAZBGT010000038.1:0-5764 GCA_964491615.1 uncultured Muribaculaceae bacterium | reverse complement strand
TATTATCCAATTTTAATAAAATACGGAATTGAAAAAAACGAAATAGAAAGTGAAGCTTTAATTGCCTACACTGACGCTATAAATAGTTATCAAGATGATAAAAATACATTGTTTAAAACTTATCTATCTTTATGTATTAAAAGAAGAATAATAAAACTTATTAGAAAGTATAATACTAAAAAATCTAAAATAAATACTGAAGCATATTCACTAGATTTTGTATACGAAGAGTTTGGTTATTCATTATTAGAAATGGTTAAAGATAAAACAAGCGTTGATCCTTTAGCAAAAACTATTGAAGAAGAACAAATAGAAGAGATAAATAAGCTAGTTAGAAAAGAATTATCCACGTTAGAATACGATGTATATGAATATTTAATTGAGGGATTAAATTATAACGATATAGCTCAAATATTGGAAAAAGATCCAAAACAAGTAGATAACGCTATTCAAAGAATTAGAACTAAATTAAAAACTTTGTTTAAAAAATAAAAAAAGTGTTGACAAATATATATAATAGTGCAATAATACTAATTAGAGAACACGTGATTATATTTTATTATATAATTGTTAAGTGTTCTCTTTAAATTGAAAAATTATACCATTAGGAGGTAAAGTGAAAAAGAAAGACGAAAAATTCTTAGCTAGTGTTAAAAAAGAAATGAAACAAGTTAAGTGGCCTGAGGCAAAAGATATTTTAAAATATTCTATTGCAACAATAGTATTTTGTATATTCCTTGGAGGTTTTTTCTTACTAGTTAATTTCTTAATGGCAATTATAAAGGGACTGGTATAAAATGGAAAATGAAAAATTATGGTATGTAGTTAATACATATTCTGGCCATGAATCTAAAGTTAAAGAAAAATTAGAAATGCGTACCGAATCAATGGGAATGCAAGACTATATTTACAGAGTTATTATTCCTGAGACTATTGAAGTTGAATTAAAAGATGGAGTAAAAAAAGAAAAAGTCAAAAAAATGTTTCCAGGTTATATTTTAGTAGAAATGATTATGTCTGATGAGGCATGGTATATTGTTAGAAATACACCAGGAGTAACTGGCTTTATCGGTTCAAGCGGAAAAGGCGCTAAACCTACTCCTCTTGCTCCAGATGAGATAGATAGAGTATTGGCTAACATGGGTATTTCAAGAACAAATGTTAAAGAAGAATTAGAAGTTGGAGATGAAGTTAGCATTATTAACGGACCATTTAGTGGAATGGTAGGTAGAGTAGAGCTAATTGATCTTGAAAATAATAATTTAAATATTGTAATTGACCTTTTCGGTCAAGAAACAAGTGTAGATGTTGAACTACACCAAGTAAGTAAAAAGTAAGGTTACCCTTACTTTTTTTATTCTGTAATTTTTAAACTTTCAATCATATCAATTTTTCTTAAAAACTTTCTCATAATTAATCCTACAACAAAGGTAAAGACTAAAGTTATGACTATTGATATTGAATAACTAAAGAACGTGATTTCTTTTAAGAAAACTATATTATCAGTCTCGGCAGTAAAGATAATATATTTATGTAATAAGTTTCCTAAAAACAAACCAAATATTATTCCAACTATGGATAATATTAATGACTCTCTAAAGACAAATGTAGATATTTCTTTTAAAGTAAAGCCTAGGACTTTAAATGTTGCAACCTCTCTTTTTCTTTCACTTAAATTAATTGTAGTTAAGTTATATAATACTAAGAATCCTAAGAATGCCGCTAGTACTACAATCATAATAATAATCTTATTTAAACCTTTTACAAAACTATCAAAGGTTTTAGCGATATCTTCAGTATAATTCGCTACTAAGATACCTTCTTTATTTAAATCAATATTTCTATCTAATTCTTTTTTAGTGATAATTGAGTTAAAAGTTATATCTTTTTCAAAAACTTTTTCATAATATGAATCACTCATATAGATAAAATGCCCTACATAGTTATCTGTAATGTCATCTACATACATATAAAATAATTCATTATCACTATTTCTTATATTTATTAAATCTCCAGAATTAACTTTTAATAATTCACCCATTTGTTTTGTAATTATTACTCCGTCATTAGTTAAGTTAATTTCTTTTTCAGTATATATGTTTTTTAAATTAACATAGTTATTTAATTCACTCATTTGTTTAGGTACTAAAACATAAACATCTTCGGTTTTATTTTTGAAATTAAATTTAAAATTATTTTGATTTACTAATAAATAGTCTTCAATATCATTATCTTTTAAAAGCGTTACTAAGTTGTTATTTAAATCAATCGTTTCATCTTTTAGAATATACATTGAGTTATATTTAATAATTTCTTTATATTGTAAATTAGAAACTTTATTTATACTATCATTAATACCAAGTCCTGCGACTAATAAACCAGTACAACCCGCTACTCCTAAAATAGTCATAAAGATTCTTTTTTTGTATCTAAATAAATTTCTTAATGTGGTCTTTCCCATAAAATTTAATTTGTTCCAAAACACAGTTATGTTTTCTAAAAAAATCTTTTTTCCGACCTTTGGTGTTTTAGGTCTTAATAAAGAAGCTGGTGAATATTTTAAATCTTTTAACAGACTACTTAATGTAATTATAACCATTAAAATAATTGTAAGGGTTATAACTAGTGAAAAGGGAAGTGGACTAACAATAGTTATAAGTTTTGGTACATAATACCTTGCTAAAAATACAGTATATATTATTTGAGGTATTAAACTATATCCAATAGTTAAACCCACGGCTAAACCAAAAATCCCGGCAAATAAAACATAAAATAAATATGTAAAAGTTATTGAGGCTTTACCAAAGCCATTTGCAAGTAAAATACCCATTTCAGTTCTTTCTTCTTCAATTAACCTAGTTAAAGTATTTAAAATCATCAAAGCTGTAATTAAAATGAAAAATATTGGTAGTATTTTAGCTATAGAATCCACCTTAATAATATCTTCTTTATAACTAGTATAACCACTATTATCCGTTCTATCTAAAAGATACCAAAGAGGTTTATCCATTGTGTTAAAAGCAAGTAATTCTTCATCTATTTGATCTTGAATCTTTTTTTCTTCTAAAGCGATTTTTTCTTTATCATCATTAAGTTTTTTATAGCCTTCAAATATATTTTTATATTCTTCTTTAAAAACTATTTCTGCACCACTTAATTCTTTATTTGCATCTTTTATTCCGTCATTTATTAAATTTAAGTTAGTCTCAAACTCAGTAAGTGTTTCAAATTCTTTTTCGAATTCTTTTATTTGATTAATTGCTTTTTTATATTCTTCGCTACTAGGATCTAGGGTAGTTAATTTTAAATTTAACATACTAATACCATTTTTTAACTCAGAAATTTTTGTGCTTAAATTAGATTCGTTTAAACCATAATTTTTTAAAAAATTTAATAAAGTGGTTTTTTCATAATTTAGTTTTTTTAAAGCTTCGTTTATTTTGTTTTTTACTTCAAGCTCTTTATCTTCTAATAATTTTAAAGCATCATCTAGTTTTTTTTCTTCTTTAGCTATATCGGTTAAAGCTTCACTAAATTTGGTGTTTATTTCTTTTTCTAATTTATTAACCTCTTCGGTGACTTCTTTTAAAATTTCTTCGTATCTAATAGTTTCCCTAATTGGTTTAATTTTTAATAACTCTTCGTTTATTAAATTAATTTCTTGCTCATAATCCTCAAAGTATGAACTTTTATCAGTAGTGTTATTACCTATTATAAATATATCTGTATAATACTTTAAATTAAAATTTTCTTTGTTTATATATATGAAAGACTCTAATTTACCATTTCCTATATTAGAAATTCCTTTGTCTTCTCTAATATAAATAGGAGACGATACCAGTCCAACCACTTTACATTCTTCAATACTTAAAAAATCAGCTAAATCATCTTTTTGGAATGTGATTATATCTCCTAATTTATAATTATCAAAGTCTGCTAAACATTCATTTTTTTCTAACGAGGATTTGCCCGCTACTTTAATAACATTATTAACATCTTTTTCAAGAGCATGAACTCTAATACTTTTTCCATCATCTAAAACATCAATAGAAAAGGTAGGAATAATTTCTTTAATATAATCAAGTTCTTTTATAGAATCTATATCACCTTTTGTAAAACCGTGTGTAGAACTTATTTTAAAGTCCATTAGTTTATAGTTGTCAAAATATTTATCCGCGGTATAAAGCATACTTTGAGTAGATTCATACAAACCTAAAAAAACACTTACTCCTAAAGCAATAATAAGTGAAATAGATAAAAATCTTCCTAAAGATTTTCTGATTTTAATAAGTGTATTTTTTAATAAATACTTCATTACCAAATGATCTCCGAAACTTCAATTTTATTTTTGTTTATTATTATATCTTCTACTGAACCATTTTTCATTTTAATAATACGATCTGCAATTTTAGAAATAGCTTCGTTATGAGTTACAATTACTACTGTCATGTTATAAAGTTTACTTACTTTTTTTAATACTTCTAAAACTTTCTTACCAGTATTAGAATCAAGTGCTCCAGTAGGCTCATCACATAATAATAACTTTGGCTTTTTAGATAAAGCTCTAGCAATAGCGACTCTTTGTTGTTCTCCTCCAGATAATTGAGAAGGGAAGTTGTTCATTCTTTTTTCTAAACCAACACTTTTTAATACTTCTTCCGCAGAAATAAAATCTTTTACCAAATTGTTTGATAGTTCAATATTTTCTTTGGCTGTTAAATTTTGCACTAAATTATAAAATTGAAAGACAAAACCAATGTCATTTCTTCTATACATTGTTAATTCTTTGGTTTTATATTTTGAAATATCTACCTTATCTACAACAATGCTTCCAGAATCTGCACTGTCCATCCCGCCTAAAATATTTAAAACAGTTGTTTTACCTGCACCAGATGGACCAAGAATAACGGCTAGTTCTCCTTTTTCAATACCGAAAGATGCATTATCTAAGGCTTTAATCGTAATCTCACCCATTTTGTAACTCTTACTAACTTTATTTAACTTGATATACATAACCATCACCAATTATATTCTAACACAAAACAAATATTTTAACACACCAATTAGCACTCTCCATTGACAACTGCCAAATGATATGTTATATTAATTATAGGAGGCGATACGTATGAATTTAATACCTAGAAATTTCTTCTTAGATGATGTATTTAACGATTTTTTAGCTGTTAAAGAATTGCCAACGTTTAAGTGCGACATCTATGAAAAGGATAACAAATACTTTCTAGAAGCTGATTTACCTGGTTTTTCTAAAGAAGACATTGTAATTGAAGTAGATAATGGTTATCTTACTTTAAAAGTTGCAAAAGATTCTCAAGTTGAAGATAAAGGTAAAAATTACATCAAAAAAGAAAGATCACACCAAGAATATCAAAGAAGCTTCTATGTTGGTGAAGTTAAAACTGAAGATGTTAATGCATTATTTGAAGATGGTGTTTTAAAAATTGAAATACCTAAAGAAGAAAAAATTGAAACTAAAAAGACTATTGAAATAAAATAATTAATTTAGTTTTGAAAAAGGACCCATATTTTGAAAAAACGGGTCCTTTTTAGTTTTTAAAAGTCAATTTTGGTCAACATTGGTACAAAACGGGTCCATTTTTTTGGAAAAGGGTTCGAATTTCTAAAAAACGGGTCCTTTTTGGTATTTTTAGTTAAAACAATGTTAAGTGTTATTTCTATATATACAACTCATGGTAGTAAAGGGTTATAATATATATTATAAGGAGTAATCTAATGTTAGAAAAAA
>CAZBGT010000037.1:0-5802 GCA_964491615.1 uncultured Muribaculaceae bacterium | reverse complement strand
ACCATTTTGCGTATATTTTATATCACTAATTGTATAATAATATTTTTTATCTAAAGCCTCAATTATATTTATTAAATTCTTTAAACAGCTTTTCTTTACTTGAATAATTACCATTTTTCTTTTTATTCCATCTGCGGAATCATCTAAATCTATAACTGAAACTGCATAACCTTTTTCTCTTAAACTAGTAATTAAAAGATTATCAGTTTTTTTGGTTACAACCTGAATGTTTACTATTCCCGCAATAACATTTTCGTTAATATGTATTCCAATATATGTTCCAGTTGCATATCCTAGAGCATACGAGATTGGTATCCAAATAGAATTCATGCCTGTTGTTATGGCTTCTTTAGCGATTAAAAACCAAATCAGAACTTCAAAAAAAGCTATAACTACAGCTTTTATTTTTTCGCCTTTTACGGTTAAATATATTCTTACCGTTCCTAAAGACACATCAATTATTCTTGCAAAAAATATTTTCAAACAAATAAGTGTTATCATTTTATTCTCCTAACGCTTTTAAAACAACTAAAATTATGATTATTAAAACCGAAACAAACAATATTAAATAAACTTTATAGTATTCGTTTATTGGCTTTTTGTGATTATAAACAACTTTATCATCTATATTAAAACTGTTAGAAGGTAAAATCGTTTTTTGCTTTCTTAATTTTTCAATATCGTTTTTCGATAACATAACTCCACAACTAGGACAAGCTATGGAATTAAATGGTATTCCGTGACCACAGTTTTTACAATTCATTTAAAACCCTACCAAAGTGATTTTTACAAAACCATCACCAGTGTGGCCTGTTTCAGAAGTTAGTGTTGGTGATAAAAATGTTTCGTTGCCCGAATAAATTTTAGCACCTTTTAAAAAGTATCTAGATGTTACATATAAGTTTTCATTTAAGTCAGTGAAGACAAAGCTACTTCCCCCGCCGCCTCCTGATGACCAACTTGAAGCAGAATATCCGCTTCCTCCACCGAACCAACCTGCTCCGCCGCCGCCACCGTTATAGGTGTTGCTTTTACCGTTTGCACCTAGTCCAAAACTTCCTACGTTACCTAAAATGCTTCCGGAGTAGCCTGCGGCACCACCAGCCACTAGAGAACCGGAGCCTCCTTGGTAATTACAAGTTCCTTGAAATTGACCACCAATTCCTGCTGGAGCTCCAACGGCACAAGAATCATTTCCTTTTCCGCCGCCTCCTGCTGCTACTATTACTCTATTTTCTAAATAATTTTCAATTACTCTTATATCGCTTGCTCCGCCACCACCACCAGCATTACTGTATGCACAACCTCCACCATTAATACCTGCTCCATCACAATTTTCAGAGCCAACAAATCCCTCTCCTCCAACTGTAACAGTTACTGTTGATGAGTTTGTGAAGTAGATAATTCCTTCAGCATAACCACCACGACCACCTGAGTTTCCGCCTTGTGCTCCCCACAATTGAAGTTTATAATAACCGCTTACTAACGGCGTGAAAATTGAAGCACCTAGTATTTCATATTTTGTAGGTAACCCTATAATACAAGTACCTGAGTTATTTATCTCAGTTAAATTTATAGTTGTAGAATTTAAATTACCTACAATTCCTTTATCACATGTTAATACTACTTCATCTGCACTTATTCCAGAAGGTAAATTAAAAGTTGTAGTAAGACTACCACCTTTATTTGTTGAATGCTTATAACTACCCATAGTTGCACCATTAGTAGCATAGAAGTTAACTTCTACATTATTTGTGATATCAAAATATGCAGTACAATCTATTGCACCACTATTAGAGTTTGTTTTTATTCTTTTTAGATAAGGATCGTATTCAATACTTGCTCCATTGCTACACCCTGATTTAGATTCATTGTAAATATAGCCTGATAATATTAATCCAGCAATTGTAGTATCAGTCACGCTTTCATATATTTCTGATCCACTGCCATCAATTAATTTTCTTTCTTTTTTTATTGTTAAACTTATATCTTCATTTGTATTTATATTTAAAGCCGAAAAATAAAATTCACATTTTGTTTTTCCATCTGAAGTAATTATAAAATGATTGTCTTCAGTTTTAATAAACTCAGCGTCGTTTGTACACCCAGAGATTTCTTCATCATAAACATAATCTTTAATTGGAGGACTATAGCTGGAATAGTATGTTCCATTACCGCTTCCATCTGCTTTTCTGTTTTCTATCATATAATGTATTTCAACATCAGGCCTTTGAAAATTCGCGGCTTTACCACTTATTAAACTCCTAGAAGTATTAACTTTATAATATGCAAATGAAGTATAAAAAGTTATGGAAATAACCAATAAGAAAAGAAAAACAACTATTATATAATGTTTGTATTTTCTAAAATATGTAAACACATTACTTTTATGCATATTACTCCTTATACTATTACTTCAATGTTATATTAAATAAAATACATAGTCAAATATATAAACACTTTTGTAATAAAGTAAATTATGGAAATTAAGATACTTTTAAGATATAATTATAATTAGGTGAATATGATATGGCTCGCAGAAGAAAAAAAAAAAAAATTTTATTAGGAAAAGAACTAACTGCTCTTTTATTGATACTTATTGGTATTATTAGTTTTGGGCTCGGAACACCCGGAGTTTATTTAAAGAGTATTGCTATACTTCTTGTAGGTAAATTATGGTTTTTACTTCCAATTTTATTAATATTAAGAGGAGGAATTTCCGTTTTTAGCGATAAATCTTTATTTGATAGTTCTAAAATAGTAAGCGTTGGAATAATTACAATTTTCGCTCTTACATTAATTCATATTCCTGTATTAAAAAATTTAAGTACAGAAAATAATTTAATTGTAGAAACTCTAAATTTAATAAAGGATAAAACTACTGAAATTGAAGTTAACAATATTTTTTCTGCAGGTACCCCTACTATTGAAGTGGGTTCTGGTTTAATTGGAGCTATTTTTTTATTAGCGTTTAGTACAGCATTTACCTTAACTGGAACTATTATTATTAGTATTGTTTCCATAATTTTTGGAACTATTCTTTTGTTTAACATAAATGCAATTGGTTTATTTAAAAAAATATTGTTAATAAAATTACCGAAACGAACAAAAAAAGCAAGACCTATTAAACTTGATGCACGAGGAGATTTAGAGGTTGCGGAAACTGTTGTTAAACCAGAAAAAATTATAATATCAAACATAAATGAAATTAAAAATATTTCGAAAATAGATTCTTTTGAAAGTTTAAAACCAGAAAGTGGTCCCAGTAGTAATTATGTTCTTCCTGAATTTAATTTACTAAAAGAAAGTACAGCACCGGCGGTTAAGACTAAAGAAGACACTAAAGAAAAAAGAGATTTAGAAGTTATCCTTGAAGAATTTGGGATTAAAGCTACTGTAGTTGGTAGAAACGTTGGTCCCGCTGTTACTCAATATGAGTTAAATGTTCCAAGAGGAACCAAATTAAATAAAATTAGCGGTTTACATAAAGAAATAGCTTTAGCCTTAGCGGCAAAAAGTGTGAGAATAGAAGCTCCTATTCCAGGTAAAGGAACTATTGGAATTGAAATACCTAATAAAGAAATTACACCTGTTCCAATTAGATCCGTTTTAGAAGCAACGGCAAAAGTTTCAGATAAAAATAAATTGTATGTTGCATTAGGTAAAGATATAATGGGTAATGCTATTTTAGGTGAATTAACTAAAATGCCTCATTTATTAATTGCGGGATCCACTGGTTCAGGTAAAAGTGTGGCTATTAATTCTATTATTGCATCCTTAATGATGCGCTATAAACCTAATGAAGTTAAATTAGTTTTAATAGATCCAAAAAGAGTTGAGTTAACAAACTATAAAGATATTCCATATTTGTTATCTCCAGTTGTTACAGATCCAAAACATGCATCAGTGATATTAGCTAAGGTTGTTAATGAGATGGAAAACAGATACGAATTATTTAGTCAAAATGAATTTAAAAATATTGAAGCATATAATAATTCAATAGAAAAGAAATTAAAAAAAGATCCAAATAGTAAAGAAACAAAACTTCCTTATATAGTAGTTATAATCGATGAGCTTGCAGATTTAATGTTAGTAGCAGCAAGAGAGGTGGAAGATTCTATATTAAGAATTACTCAAATGGCTAGAGCTGCTGGAATACATTTAATCGTTGCTACTCAAAGACCTTCAACCGATGTAATAACAGGTTTAATTAAAAACAACATTCCATCTAGAATTGCATTTTCTGTAGCGAGTAATGTTGATTCAAGAACAATTTTAGATATGGGAGGAGCAGAAAAATTATTAGGTCGTGGAGATATGTTATTCTTACCTATGGGAGAAAATACTCCAAAAAGAATTCAAGGCTGTTATATTAGTGACACAGAAATTAGTGAACTAATAAAACATTCAACAGATCAACAAAAAGCTAAATATCATGAAGATATGCAACAAATACAACTTTCATCAGATAGTGGTTCTAGAAATAGTGAGGGCGATGAAGATCCTATGTATGATGAGGTGTTAGAATTTGTTACCCAAGAAGAAAAAGTAAGTACTTCTTTGATCCAAAGAAGATTTAGATTCGGTTATAATAGAGCAGCAAGAATGATAGATTTATTAGAATCTCGTGGTATTATCGGACCTCCAAATGGTTCAAAGCCCCGTGATGTGTTAGTTAAATTAGAGGAGGAATAATGAAAAAGAAAAACATCCCATTTAAAAATTACATAATATCGGCATTATTATTTTTAGGAGTTATATTTTTATTCATTTATGCTTTTTCTTGGTATCAAATAAAAGAACAAGAAAAATTATTAGAAAGTTATTTAATTAAAACTAATACAATAAACTATATTTTTACTGATTTGAAAGAATTAAATACCGCGTTAGTCGAGGCTCCGGATAATTACTTTTTATTCACCGGTTATACTAACGATGCTTTAATGCAAAAAACTGAGAAAAAAATGAAAACCATAATTGATAGTCATAATTTAAATGATCAAATATACTATTTAGATATAACTAATAATTTAGATGATGAAGAATTTTTAAAAAGCTTTAATAAAAGCTTTGACATTGATATTATAAGTTTTCCGGTAATACTATATTTTAAAGACGACTTAGTAGTAGAGGTTATTGAAAGTAATGATAATGATGAACTTAACTTAACATACTTTAAAGACCTTTTATCTAAGTTAAATACAAATGATTAATATAGTTTTAGTAGAGCCATTAATACCTCAAAATACAGGTAATATAATGAGATCCTGTGTTGCGACTAATGCTAAACTACATTTAATTAAACCTTTAGGTTTTTCCTTAGATGAGGCAAGCATTAAAAGAAGTGGCGTTAATTACTTAGACAAATTAAATTATGAAGTATATGAAGACATTGATTCTTTTTTTAAAACAAATAAAGGTGTATTTTACTATTTAACTAGATATGCTCACAAACCTCATTCTGATTTTAACTATAAAGATTTAAATACAAACTACTACTTTGTATTCGGTAAAGAAACTACAGGATTAGATAAATCTCTTTTAAAAGACAATATAAAAACTTGTATTAGAATACCAACTAGCGATAAAGTAAGGAGTCTTAATTTATCTAATGCAGTTGCGGTTATACTATATGAAGTGTTGAGACAACAAAATTATCCAGACTTATGTATGGATGAACCTCATAAAACAAAATTTGAAATTGAAAACGCATAAAAAAACTCAAGTAATACTTGAGATTTTTTTTGATGGTGTTCCGTATGCGACTCGAACGCATGACCCTTTGATTAAAAGTCAAATGCT
>CAZBGT010000036.1:0-5846 GCA_964491615.1 uncultured Muribaculaceae bacterium | reverse complement strand
GTTTTAAAAAAGTATTATACTAATTTTAGTTAAGGAAGATAATATGACAAAAGAAGCTAAAATTGTGTGTGTGGTATTAACTATTTTTGTGTTAGGTATATACTTAACTATTTAACTAGCTTAGCTAGTTTTTTTGTTGTTTAAAAACTATAAATATGATAAAATTACTTTAATAGTGGAGAGTAATATTGAAGATTTTAAATAAGTTTAAAACAGAATCTAAAATTATTATGTTAGGGGTGATCCTTTTAACAGTATCAACCTTTACGTTTTCATATTCAGCATTATTTGAAATTAAATCAAATACTTCCAACCAAGTAATTAATACAGGTAGTTTAGAAGTAACATATGGAAGCAGTTCCAGTGCTATAAATAACTTAGAAATGTATCCTATTAGTGATGAAGCAGGTTTAGCTAGTGAAGCTAGGAGTGTTTTATATATTCAAAACAATAGTACTCTTAATTCTTCATTTACGATGACTATTTCTTATGATTTAGATGGTTTTAAAAATTCATTAGAATATGAAGAAGATTTTGAAGTGTTTTTATTACCTATTGAATATATTAAAATTGGTATATTTGAATACGATCAAGCAACTAATCAAATGGTTTTAATAAGTGATGTTATTAATTTAGGAGACAGTCCTATATATAAATTAGGAAATACTTATAATGAAAATAAATATGCAATATTTAATGATGAGGTGGAAAAGTCTTCTAGTGGAAACTCTACTAAAACATATGCAATAAAAATTTGGATAGATGAAGATGCGACTGATTATATAAGTGATCATTATATATATTTAAATGTTGAAATATTTTCTGAAGTAAAAGAAGCTGTAATGAATTATAATTTAAATGGTGTTATTAAAGATAGTAATGGAAACAACTTAAACAATGCTTTAATAAGTTTAGGAAACGGCTCTTATAAAGCCGTCACTATTTCTAATGGAACATTTACTATAAATGGTGTTAGAGAAGGCGTTTATAAGTTAACTATAACTAATGATACTAATATTCATAATGCAACATTAAAAATTACTGAAGGTTTAGAAAAAGGGTTGAATTTATTAAATACAACTTATATTGCATCAACTGAAGATTATTCATCTGTAGTTAAATTGCATGAAACCACTCCAGTGTTATTTAATAAAGTTAATAACATTACTACACCGACTTCTCTTTTAAAATTAAATATAGATGAAACTTATAGTATTCCTAAAACATATGTTTTAGAAGGAAGTGATTTAATAAATTTAGGAGTGTTAACCATTAAATTAGATAATAATTCTTCTATAGAAAGTATGAGTTTGAGTTAAATGAAAAAAAACTTTGAATTAGTAATTTTTATAAGTCTATTTACAATGATACTTTTAAGTAGTATTGTAGCGAGTTATGCTTATTTTACCGCAAGGAGTAATGCGGATTTACAAGGTAAAAATGCTGTAACATCTGCTACTACTGGTAAAGCTTATGCAACTGGTGGAAGTAAGATAAGTTTTAAAATTAAAAAAGAAGATATGACTTATGAAAACATTAATACATTAGAACCTATCGAAACAGCTAAAAATGATCAGCCTATTACGTTTAAAATAGAAACAAATGATAATGGTGATGAAATAAATTGTGTGTATGATTTAGTATATATTCCAGAAATACCTTATTACAATAGTCCAGACAATGTAGATAATGTTTTTGAATTAACTTTAAAAGGTAATGAAGAAAAGGAAGGCATATATTCTTTTGAAGAAATATCTTTAGGCAATGTGGATACTTTATTAGTATTAAAAAAAGATGTGGAAATAGCTACAAGTGGTATAAATGCTGAAAAAGAACACTTGTGGATAATAACTGCTGGTTATTATAATCAAGATTTAATTCAAGATGAAAACGCTTATCAAAAATTTAGTGCTAAAATAGAAATAAATAATATTAGATGTGAACATTAATAATTGTTGCATTTAATTGTAAAATGTGATAATTTTAATATAATTAAAGGAGGAGACTCATGGAAAGCAAAAATACTATGTTACTAACCGTTATTGCCATAGCAACATTATTAGTAGCAGTAGTGGGAGCGACTTTCGCATACTTTACTTCAACTCAAATAGATTCGGGGAGAAGTGTGCTTACAGTTCAAACTCATTCAGTAGACCAGATAACTGCAAATGGAACAAACGTTACATTAACAGTTAATCAAGAAGACATGTTAAAAGAAAACGCAAAGAATGATTACTCAGCACATACGCCTGACCCAGAAGTAATAGGGGATGTATCTATTAGTACTACATTAGGTTCAGCTGGTGGGGTAAACACTTGTACATTTGATTTGATTTATACTCCAACAGTGATTTACGTAAAATCAGAGGATAACACGTCTAATTTAAAAGAGTTTGTTGTTATAGTTGAAGGTAGTGCCACAGATGGAGTTTTACAAGGTGGAGAACAAGCAGAAATTGATTTAACTGGCGCTAACTCAATAACTCAATTAGCAACAGGCGTTAAATTAATAGTTACTGGTGAAGAAGACAAAACTGGAACGGCTACATTCACAATAATACCTAGATATTACAATTTGGATTTAAATCAAAGTGAAAATCAGGGTAAAACATTTGGTGGTAATGTAACGATAACTAATCTTGAGTGTGTAAATACACCTATAACACCATAAAATAAAAGTAAACGAAAGATAAAACATTGATTTTATCTTTTTATTTTGATAATCTTATTATAGTGAGGTATTATGAAAGATATAATTATCAAAGATAAAAAAACAATGACTTTAATAATAATAACGATACTTATTTTATTAGTATCTTTAATAGGTGCTACATATGCTTATTTTACTGCAGTAGGGGTGAACACTTCTCAAACAAGTTTGGAGGTTTATACTGCATCCCATGACCAAGTAAGTTATATGGGTACGAATGTTTATCTAGATGTAAATGCAACTAATATGCAAGAATCAAAAGGAAGCAACGACTATAAAAGTGAAGTAAGTAAAGATGTTGGAACCTTAAAATTAGAATTAAAAATAGGTATTTTAGGTGGTTCTAACACATGTACCTACGATATAATTTATACTCCTATTAATGAAGGAAAAATAAAACCATTTGAAAAATCAGAAACAAATGTTGAGGGCTTAAAAGAATATGTTGTACGTCTAAAAAGAGATTTAGAAGGTGAAGCAACTACAGCTAAAGGTGAAACTGAAAAAGAAATTGATTTAACTGGATCTGCTCCAATTACATTAATTAGTGGAGCGAGTTTAACTGTTGAAGGTATAGATTCTGAAGGCGCAGCACTTTGGGAAATAAAACCTGTATTTTATAACTTAGCATACAAACAAGATGATAACTCTAATAAGGCATTCGGAGGCGTTGTGACAATTGCTAATCTGGAATGTCGCAACGACATAAATGATTAATAGAAAACAAAAGCTAAGTATGTATTTACTTGTTGCTTTTTTGTTGGTAATGATTTCACTAGCGAGCTACGCTTATTTTTTAGATTCTCCATTTGATACTCCAAATTCAGTAGTGACAGTAGATTTACCAACATTAGAGTCTTTTGTAATAATTGAAGGAGATCCCATAAATATTGCCTTAAACACTGAAAATATGGCGTTAGGTCAAGGAGATGAGTGGGATACTACTATCACTACCGTAACTTTAACTGGGGGATCACAATCAAGTCCAGAGTATTGTTATAATATTGATTTTAACATTGCAACAAATAATTTTGAATATACTCAGGCTTCAATTCCTGAAATTTTGTTAACTGTTGAAAAAAACGATATAAAGATTTATAATGATTATGATATTACTACGCTAGAAGGAGTAGTGTCAGTTCCTACTGTAGTGTCTGGAACAAACTATAAACATAGCTTAAGCGTTGAAAAAAACCAGTCTAAAACGGATATAATAGAGCTAACAGTTAGATTTGCTAATTTAGATGTTAGTCAAAATATAAATTTAGGTAAAGTTTTTAAAGGACAATTAATAGTTAAGTTTGCTGATTGTTAAAAGGAGAGAAATGAAAAGTATAAAATATGCATTAATAATAGGTTTAGTATTATTACTAACAGGATGTGGAAAAGAAAGTCTTCAAACTGGAGATATTATAGGTAATGAATTTACAAATTATTTAACAATGCAAAAAACTTCTACTACTAAAATGTATGATGAGTTAAAAGAAATGAATGAAACATTAAGAAACCAAATGAGAAACCAAGAGATGGCTACTGACTTACTTGGTGTAGTAGAGTTATGTAAAAATGATGTTTCTAAACAACTAAAAGAAAAATATTCAAAAAGTAAAGTAGAAATCAAAAATAATAAATGTACAATAAATTTTGATTATAAAGAAATTACACTTAAAGCAGTAGTGGAAATTAATGAAAAAGAAAACAGCATTAAAACTACAATTAATCAAAGAAAAAATACTGTAATGAAATTTGAAATGGTTTCAAATGAAGATGGTTATGCATCGAAGTATTTTTATAAACTTGATGAAGGTGCTAAAACTTATAAAACATTATTAACTCCTAATTCTATTTTAATAGGAGTGTTTGAAGAAGAAGCTGAGGTTTTTAAACCAATTTATAATTTTGAAAACGAATTAACAGAACAAGAAGTTAAAAAAAGTGGATTATGGTTTCATTTAGATAAGGAATCCTTAGGATATTCACAACCAGCAAATAATTAAATGTTTATACAAGGAGGGAAAATGAAAAAACAAATAATAGTTCCTATCCTTTTATTTATGTCTATTTTTTTAATTGTTGGTTGCAGCAATAAATTAATTACAGTAACATTTGATAAAGATAATGGCGAAGAAAAGACTAAGACTACATTCTCAAAAGGAGAATTAGTTACTATTCCAGAAACACCTGTTAAAGATGGTCATTTATTTATATACTGGGTTGATGAGCTAGGAGAACCGATTAATTTCGATGAACCTATTAAAAAAGATACTATAATTAAAGCAAGTTGGGTAGAAGAGTTTTATCATTATATAATAGATGCTTTTGAAAATAAAAAAAACCCTAGTATATATAGAGTAACAATTTTAAAAAATAATGATATTTATAAAGGCGCAAAAGAAATATACGATGAAAACGGTGATGTAATTCCTCAAGTTTTACCACCATCTGAAAATGGTAATTTTTTTATAAAACCAATATCAATAAATAAAGTTGCTAAGCTAAAACTAGAAAACGATGAAATTATTGAACTAGATAGAATAGATTTATTAAAATAAAAAATATGGAGGACAAATGAAAAAATATCTTTTATTTCCTGTATACTTATTGATGTCAATCTTTATTATTACAGGATGTAGTAGCAAAGAATTAACAGTTACAATTAATAAAGACAATGGAGAAGAAGCTACAAAACTTATTGTTTTAAAAAATGAATTAGTCTCAATGCCAGAACAACCAATAAAAAATGGATATATGTT
The DNA here is from genome assembly GCA_964491615.1 of uncultured Muribaculaceae bacterium. GTDB lineage: Bacteria > Bacillota_I > Bacilli_A > RF39 > UBA660 > CAKOSP01. The sequence continues at coordinate 383 of CAZBGT010000036.1, read as the reverse complement.
TATATATTGGGTTAATGAATCTGAAGAAAAGTTTGATTTTAATATTCCAATTAAAAAAGATACTACTATAAAAGCTTTATGGGTAAAAGAGTTTTATAACTTTATAGTTGATACCCATGAAGATAAACAAAATCCTTTAATATACCGACTAGGAGTATTAAAAAACAACGATATTTATAGGGTTGCTAAACAATTATATGATAAAAATGGAAAAGTTATCCCGCAGTTATTACCAATTTCTCATGATGGTTACTTTTATATTTCTGCGGATGAAATTAGTAATGTTGCGAAAGTAGAAATAGAAAATGGAGAAATCTATGATATAACTCGTACATCTTTAGTTCAAAATTTAGAAAAGGAATAAAATGAAAAAAAACAATAAA
>CAZBGT010000035.1:0-5866 GCA_964491615.1 uncultured Muribaculaceae bacterium | reverse complement strand
ATGAGTTGAGTAACCAGAAACATTTCCTGTTTGATCACAAGAATATAAAAGAAAATTATAATGTATTTGATTATCAAAAAGATCTAAGAAATATTTTAGATAAAAATAAAGATAAAAATATTATTATAGTTGGGGGAACGGGTTTATATATTAAAGCGGGATTGTATGATTATAATTTTTCAAATGAATCAAACGACGAACAAAACAATCTACTTTATAAAACTATATTTATAGGTCTTAAAGTAGATAGAGCTTTGTTATATGAAAGAATAAACCAAAGAGTTGATAAAATGATTAAAGAAGGGTTAGTCGAAGAGGTAAAATCACTTTATCACTTAAAAAACGATAGCAGGGTTTTAAATACCGCAATTGGATATAGAGAAATAATAAGTTATTTAGATAATTTAATCTCACTTGAAGAAGCTATTAGATTAATCAAAAAAAATAGTAGAAAATATGCTAAAAGACAATTTACTTGGTTTAACAATAAAATGAATATTAACTGGTTTGATGTAAATTTAAATAATACTGCCCAAACAATAGAGGATATATTAAGTTATATAAAAAAGGAAAGTGTTTAATCACTTTCCTTTTTAAGTTCATAATAAACATATTTATTAAACTTATGTTCATCTCCTAATTTTACTTTTTTACTATCTAGTTCTTCTAATTGAGAAGTAGTTTTTAAAAAGTAAGTATGATATAAATAATCTTCTCCGTCTGATGAAACAGGGTCGTCCCAAGTTAAATCTAAATGTAACCATTTTTGATCAGGCATAACTACATTCCAAACATGTCCAGTTTTTAAATTAGGCAATTCTTCTGGTGAAGTAGAAACTTTGAAGTTGGGAATACCTAATTTATGTAAAAACACTGCCATTAAATCTGTATAGCCACTGCAAACAGCGTAACCTTCGAATAATGGTCCATAAGCAATGTATGATAAGTAATTACTTTCACCTTTATCGTTTCTAACTACATCGTATTTAGTATTGTTGATAATATAATCATGAATTACTTTTGTTTTTTGAAAATTGTTCATATCATCTTTTATTAAAGATTCGATTAGCTCATCAACTTTTAAATTTATTTCTTCAATTTGTTTTTTATTGTATAAATAACTAGTTTCTATATTAATCTCTCCCGATTTAGAAACAGTTAATTTAATGCTATTAAAACTGTTAAAAGGATGTACGAAATTATTTATATGAGTTAAAGATGTTGAACTTTTACTAATTTCAATTGCATCTAAAACACAATTAGTATATTCGTATGGACAATAAAAAGAAAAATTATCCCATCCGTTATTAATTATTGTATAAATAATATTTAATAAATCTTGATAAGAGTAGGGTATGTAAGATTCTGTGTTAGTAACGTAACTTAAAGTGTTGTTACTTTTATAAATACTTATCGGTTCACTAATTACGGGTTCATTAATTATTAAACGATCAACTATTTTATCTGTAATAAAATTTAGGTTTAAAAAAACCGCTAATGACGTTAAAATACATATCGATATAACAATGGCTTTTTTCAAATCATCACCTATTTAAATATATCAAAAAAAAAAGAAGTTAACAACTTACTTCATATTTTTTACTTTTGCATTTAATCTTGATTTTTGACGACTTGCAGTATTTTTTTTCATTAATCCTTTTGCTACTGCTTTATCTGAATATTTTTGTACATCTTTTAATAGAGAATCAGCTTTTTCTTTATCTGAAGTTGCTATTGCTTTTTCTGTATTTTTAATTAAATTTGTAACTCTCATTTTTAGTTCATGATTATTTTCTGTTTTTTTAGCAATAACTTTAATTGCTTTTTTCGAACTTTTTAAATTAGCCATTTATTCTCCTTCCTTTTCCTAATTAATATTATCAAAAACTGCACTAGATATCAAGTAAAACATAATATAATTACAATTTATGTTAAAATATAACTAAACATTAATAAAAAATGTGTTTTTTCCAATTATAAGGTATAATATTGGTGGTGAAAGAAATGGAAATTAAAAAAGTTGAAGATCCAGTTATAGCGGTAAGATTAAGTCAATACCCTGAAGATAATAGAAAAGAATTTTTACTTGTTGGAAGAAGTAATGTAGGAAAAAGTAGTTTTATTAATACCATCATTGAAAGAAAAAACTTTGCTCGTACATCTTCAAAACCAGGAAGAACACAAACACTTAATTTTTATTTAGTTAATGACTCATTTTATTTAGTAGATGTGCCAGGATATGGTTACGCTGCTACTAGTAAAGACAAAAGAAAAAAATTAGGTTTAATGATCGAGGCATATTTAATGGAAAGAACTAATCTTGAAAAAGTATTTATGTTAGTTGATTATAGACATAAACCTAGTGAAGATGATGTTTTAATGTATGAATATTTAAGATACCATTTAAAAGAAGTAATTATAGTTGCGACTAAATACGATAAAATTAAAATGGCTGGTAGAGCAAAACAAGATAAATTAATAAAAGAAACTTTAGGGGTAGATGAATTTATACCATTTTCCTCATTTACTAAAAAAGGTAAACAAGAAATATATGATGTAATAAAAGAAAGTTTGTAGGTGCAAGATGGAGATAGTATGTTTAATTGGTAAACCTAATGTAGGTAAATCAACAATATTTAATCGTTTAATAAAAGAAAAAAGATCAATCATACTTGACTCTCCAGGTATAACTAGAGATAGAATTTATGGAACGGTTAATTATTTAGAAAAATCATTTCATTTAATCGATACTGGTGGACTTACCTTTAATAAAGATAAGATAGATGAAGACATTTTAATGCAGGCAACGCTTGCTATAGAAGAGGCTAATAAAGTTTTGTTTGTTGTTGATGGCTTAGATGAACTAACACAAACTGATTATTATATAAAAGACTTATTACAAAAAGCTAAAAAAGATGTTTATGTTGTGGTCAATAAATTAGATAACGAAACTCGTAAAGAAAACATTTATAATTTTTACGAATTAGGTTTTGAAAAATTGTATCCAGTGAGTGCTGAACATAATTTAGGTTTTAAAGAACTTTTAGTTGATTTAACAGAAAATATGCAAGTTGAAAAAGAAAACGAAAAAGACCACTTGTCTTTTTGTTTTGTAGGTAGACCAAATGTAGGAAAAAGTAGTTTGGTAAATGCTTTATTAAATGAAGAGAGAGTTTTAGTAGATAGCGTTGGGGGTACAACTAGGGATTCTACTGATACAACATTTAAATACAATAATGAAACATATACAGTTATCGATACTGCTGGAATGAGAAAAAAAGGTAGAATATACGAGAATGTTGAAAGATATAGCTTACTTAGAAGCTTAAAAGCCATTGATAGAAGTGATGTTTGTGTTTTAGTACTTAGTAGAGAAGATGGAATAGTTGAGCATGATAAGCATATTGCTTCATATATATTGGATGCTAATAAAGCATTAGTAGTAGTGGTTAATAAATGGGATTTAGAAGAGGATCCAAATACTCAACTAAGGAAGTATAAAGAACAATTACAAATGGAATTTAAATTTATACCGTATGTATCGTATGTATTTTTATCAGCAACCACTAAAAAAAGAATGCACACTTTAATGCCCGAGGTTATTAAAGCTTTTGAAAGTACTAATAGAGAAATAAAAACATCTCTTTTGAATAAAGTAATAGAGGAAGCATATTATATGCATCAACCACCTACATATAAAAATAAGCGTTTAAAAATATATTTTGTAAGCCAAACGGGTACAAAACCACCAAAGTTTACATTTAGTGTAAATGATAAGAAATTAATTCATTTTAGTTATGAAAGATATTTGGAAAATAAAATAAGAGAAAACTTTGATTTTTCTGGAACACCAATAATTTTACAATTCAAAAATAGAGGAAAAAATGATCAACCTTAAACGGTTAAAAGAGTTAAGGAAAGAATATCACTTTACTTTATCAGATATGTCTTTCATGTTAGGAATTAGTAAAAGTTATTACTGGCAATTAGAAAATGGAGATAGAAAACTATATTATGATATGGCTGTAAAAATAGCGAGAATTTTTTCTTTAAAGCCCGATGATATTTTTTATAAAGAAGAGCAATTTGAAAATACAAAAAAATAAAAAAGTGTTAAAACCAACACTTTTTAAATTTATCTAACAAAACTTTAAAACTACTATACATATAGAGTTTTCACTTATTTACATAAAAATAGTGAAAAATATTCAAAAACAGCATAAAAAAGGCATAAATAAGCATAAAACTGTTAAAAAATCGTAAAAAACATTGATTTTTGAATGTTATTTTGTTAATCTTAAATTGTAGGAGATATCTTACGAAATAGAGATGTAGGAGGTAGAACATGTCTAAAGCAGAATTAGTAGAATTTATTGCTAAAGAAGCAGGGTTAACTAAAGTTGACGCTGGTAAAGCACTAGATGCTACAGTTGCAGGAATCACTGCAGGATTAAAAAAAGAAGGGAAAGTAACACTAGTAGGGTTTGGATCTTTTAACGCTAAAAAAAGAGCGGCTAGAACTGGAATCAATCCATTAACAAAAGAACCTTTAAAAATTCCTGCGAGAGTAGTTGCTTCATTTAAAGCGGGAAGCAAATTAAAAGACGCTTTAAACTAAAATCAGCATAGCTGATTTTTTTTATGTCTAACAATTATATATACTTTTAAAAACCATTAAAATTTGCTAAAATTAAAGTGGTGATAGGTTATGCAAAAATCAAAGTTATTTAAATCAAAAACACAAATGATTATATATTTAATATTGTTTACATTAATGTTAATTGCTTTTGTTTACTTAGGAAAGCAAACATATTATACAACTGAAGATAATGAACTCTTTGCTAAAGAGTTTGAAAAAGTAAATATAGATAATCCTTTTATTTATGCAAAAGGTAGTGAGATAAATAACTTATTAGACGGTGATGCTATAATTTTATTTGGAACAAGTATTAACGAATACTCTAAGATATGGACTCAAAATACAGCTCTTATTATGCAAAAAGCTGCTGAGAACATTGGAATAGACAAAATATATTACTATAATTTTATAAACGATAGAGCGAACAACAGTGGAAATTATGAACTTATTTTAGAAAAATTAAGCTCTAGACTTTATACAAACGATTTAGGTAAAAAAATTATATACTCGCCAACAATAGTAGTAGTAAAAAATGGTTTCATAATTCATTTTGATGACGAAGATAGTTTAGTTCGAGGCGATGATCCAATTGATAGTTATTTTAATACAGTAAAACAAGACTTAAAAAGAATAGACTTAGAAAATGTGTTTAAACAATATAAAGGAATAAACGATGAATTATAAACAAAATAAGTCATCATTTCTTTTCTTTTTGTTTTCTATTTTTTTTATAGTTGTTGGAGGTTTTATATATGTTTATATTTTCATAAATACTCCAAAAGAAGAAGAGACAATTGATACTCCGGATAAAATAGATTATAGGATTGACAAAACTAAAGACTATATTTCCTTTTCAAACGAAATTGTCTTGTTAGACGATGAAGAACACCCAATAAGTAATTACGATATAGTTATTAATTTAGTTGGTTATGAAGAGTTAGAAAAAACTTTAAATAGTTTTGATAACGAATTAGAATACGAAAAAGAAAAACTGAAAAAATTTAGTTATAGAGAATATGAAATAATAAATTTCGAAAACTTTATTAATTTAATAGTAAAAACATATAAATATGAATCAGATATTTACTCAGCTACGGATATTGATGTATATATATTTGATAAAGAAAATGGCACTATTTTAACTGAAGAAAAAATATTAGCAAAGTATAATAAAACTTTAAAACAAGTAAAAGAAAAAGTCGAAGAAAAAGTAAAGATAAATAAAGG
>CAZBGT010000034.1:0-5904 GCA_964491615.1 uncultured Muribaculaceae bacterium | reverse complement strand
GGCCTATTTTTTCTAAGGTTGTTAAGTTATCCATTATACCTCACTTATTTTTATTATTCTTTTTTTCTTTAACAGGCTTCTCTTTTTTTACTTCTTCTTTTTTAATTTCTTTTACTTTTTTCTTTTTAATAATTAAAAGAAATTGTAATATTATTGCTAAAGAAAATCCTGCGATTAAATATATATATAACTGGTTAGTATTTTCCAGGTCTTTTATATATTCATCGTTATATATTATAGCACTATTATTTAATTCGTCTATTAAGTATAGATCAGTTTTTCCATTTTCTATGTTTATAGCGTAAATTAAATAATAATCACTACTTTTAGAATATTTATAAACATTTATAAAATCTAATTCATATGGTTTATATCCTTTTAAATCTATATTCTTTTCTTGAGGTATTAAATACATATTTCCAAAGCAAAGTTCTTTATAAAAATGATATGTATTATTCTTATATTCAAATAATTCAATATCTCCTAAAGAGTTTTTTAATCCAACTAAAGTAATATTTGTTAATTCGTTATATAAAGTTGGTATTTCAAACTCATTTATTATAATACTTGATTCTTCAAATAATATTTTTTCTGGTAATTGTTCTTTTAATTTTATTAAAGTATAATCTTTTCCACTTATAGTCACATTTATTGGATCTTTATCTATAACATTAACAAGTAATGTATATTCTTTTTCACTTCCATTTTGAGCCGTTACTAAAACTTTTAAAGTATTTAATCCAAGTGTTACTTCTTTTTCTCCAAGACCAGATATAGTTGATTTACTATCTTCAGCTGTTGCATTTATTTTAACTACTTTAGTCTCTTCTGGAACCTCTACATTATATGTTAAAGTGTTTTTATTAAATTCAGTATCTAATTTAAAACCATCAACTTCTAAAGATTTTAAGTTATTGTTTTTAGAATAACTTGCTTCTAGTTGCTCTTGAGTAATTATATTAATAGTTTTAGGAGTTGATGTAATAGTCATTAATTTTTCATCAGCCCACTCATATACTAAATAACTACCAACACTTATTTTAGTTGAACCAGTTTTTAGTGTTTTAAAGCTAAAGGTATAAGTTTTATTTTTAATAGCTGATGTAGTTGCATTAGCCATAACTGTTCCTTTACCTTCACTAGTTGCACTCATTAATTGTAAAAAACTCTTATCATAATCTAGTCTCATCTCCCAACTACCAATTACTGGAGTTGGAGAAGCTAATGTTACAGTAACATTTACTTGATTACCTTTAACAATTGTAGTTGCAGATGTAACTTTTACAGTTCCACTTGCACCAAATACAACTGTGGGAATAAATAACATAAGTGTTAATAATAACAAATTTAATTTTTTCATACTTTCTCCTTCTTATTCTAAATTATTTATTTCTAAAATATGTTTTTGAATTTGTAATAAATCTAAAGCGTTTACTAAACTATCTCCAGATGTATCCGCGGCTTTTAAAGCATTAGTTGATAGTTTATTAAGTCCTAAGATATGTTTTTGAACCTGTAATAAATCTAAAGCGTTAGATATACCATCTCCGGATGTATCTCCTTTTACAACTACATCTAATACTTCTTCACCTAATTCTGTAATTATTTTTATTTTATAATTAGTACCTAATAATTTATCAGCTACTAATTGTCCTTTAGAGTTATATATTAAAATATTTCCTTTTCCAGCTTTAGATTCTAATTTTCCTTTTATATCATCTGTATTAGTATTAGGAGATATATTAGAAATTGTTTTTTGTGAATAATAGTATCCACTAGATGTAATAATTGTGGTTATTGGTAAGTTTGAAAGTGGATCACTCTCTTCACCACTTGCTCCACTTCCAGATAAATCAATATCCGCGGTCATGTTTTTATAAACAGGAATTGAAAATTTAAAATTGTAATCTAACATATCTACTTGGTTATATACTTTAAACATACTTCCTGCTTCACTCTTAGGAGCTTCAATATTAGTCATGTATTGATGTAAAAATAAAGCACTAGGATTTTTAGGTACAACATTAAATTTCTGTAAATATAAACTATCTTGACCTTCATCTACATAATTTGCAGATATTTGACTAGATGCTCCTTTTATTGCATTAAATACACTATCCCATCCTTTATTAAAAGCATAGTTAAGTCCACAATAAGTTGTACCATTTGAAGTAGCGCAAGAATCTGTTACACCAAAGTTAAAAAAGTTATAATATCCATAATATTTATTTTCAAAACCATCATATACTCCAGAATAAAGATTTAATAAACTTGTTGAACTTCCTAATTCTTGAAGCATCCTTGAAGATAAATGAATTGGACTAACTTTTGTTGTTTTTCCAGCCTCAAATATATCTGAAACAATATATTCTTCATGAAGTGAATAAAAGTTAGTATTTTTAATTATATTATAAGTTGCATTTACATAAGTATTTTCAAACTGAATATCATATGATAATTGCTCAAATTGAAAAATCCATCTTGGGGATAAAGAAGTTCTAGGATCCATACTATAAGCTACAGCTTTTTTACTTGCAGGATACCAAGTCGAAGCATATTGTCCATTACATGTTGGATCTATAAGTTCACTATTTGAAGTAGCGATATAACTTATTCTACAAGCAGATTCTTTTTCAATTACATAATCCCAATCTAAATTAGTTTCAATTGCTTTAAACTCCCAGGTAGGATATTTTTCTTTTAAATAACATAACCCACCCCAGTAACTGGCAGGAAAACCTAAACTTTCCATATTTTTTTCACAATCAGTAGCGGCTAAAGATCCATCACTTTTTGATTCGTATATATCTAACAAATTAGAACACAAATAACCAGTTTTACTTCCTGAATAATATATTTGATACCAACCTTCTGTACAACCTGATATATTAGGATGTAGATCCATACTAACTAGAGGAAATACTGCTCCATTTCTAGTAACAGCATGATGCCCATCCGCAGTTAATGTACTAGGTTTTTTTCTTATATTAACAGTACTATCATAACCTTGTGTTTTTACAACACCATAATATGTTTGTGCATAAACGTTTGTATACACAATAAAAAGGATTACAAAAACAAATATTTTGCTAAATATTTTTCTCATTAACCCTCCATATTCTGTATATATTATATCACTCCTAAACTAATAACTAAATTTTTTAAAAATAAATGGTGTAAACTAGTTTTTTAAAATAAATTATACTATAATTGAATTGTGGTAACATGTTTACAAAACACTATGATTTAGTAGATATAGTATTTATTGTGTTAATTATTACATATCTTTTTATATTGTTTTTAATCATTGTTTATTTGATACTTAAATATATTGATAAGTATACTAATTTTTATCAAACTAAAAAAGTTTCATCTAAAGCTAAAGGTTCTCCTAAAAAGAAAACAAAAGCGAAGAAAAAAATTCCGATTAAAAAGAAAAAAACCACAAAAGAAAAATCACCTACTAAAAAGAAAGCCGCAACTAAAAAGAAAACGACGATTAAAAAAGAAACTGAGCCTAAAAAAGAAACTACAACTAAAAAAGTAGCTGAAGTTAAAAAAACTACAACTAAGAAACAAACCACAAAGAAGAAAAAACCAACTAGGAAAAAGGTTCCTAAAACTAATTATAAAAACAAGAAAAAAAGGAAAAAATAATTTCCTTTTTTTAATCTTCTGAAGAAATTGGTTCTTCTAAAGATGGATCTTCTTCTACTGGAGGAGTTGGGTTGTTATTAACTCCATTTATATAAAATGTTATACTTTTTACATTATCAATTAATGGATATTTAGAAGTTAAACTATCTTTAACAATTTGTCCTTCTTTATAGCTAGGATTAAATGATTCTTCATTTGAATTAACAACAACAAAACTACATTTTATATTATTTGTTTCACAATATTGTTTAGCTTGTTCTTCTGTTTTACCTATTTGAGAAGTATAAGTTCTAGTTGAGGGTCTAGATTTTTTATTTTGTCCAGGTTTTATTTCTTTAAAAGGATTATCACTACTAAAAGAAAATGTTTTTATAATTTCTTTTTCTTTTAAATCTAAATTGATTTTCAAACTATCTTTTATGTCTTCTAAAGAATCATGGTAATAACCTAAATATGTTGTTCCTAAAACATCATAAACTTCTAGTTTTTGTGTTTCAATATTTAATCCCTTATTAGATACTATTTTTTTCAAAATACTATATGAAGATAATATTTCTTTTATATCCATATTAATTGCAATATTTCTACTAATAGAATTCAATATTTTTTCGAAGTCGTTTAAGTTTCTAACTTGGGTTAATTTATCCATTGATGCTTTTAAAACTTCTTGTTGATGAATATTTCTAATTGTATCGTTTAAATATTGTTTTCTATTTCTAGAATAAGCTAAAGCTTCTTCACCGTTAAGAATTTGAACTCCTGGATCCATACAAATTAAATTTGCTCCAAACTTTCTATTTGAATCTTGTTCACAAATTTGACCATTATAAATATTTTTATGTGTAGGAGGAGCAACATCAACTTCAATTCCTCCTAAGGCATCAACAAAGTCTACTACACCTTTAAAGTTTACCTTTATATAATAATCTATTTTAATATCAAGAAGTTGTTCTATGGTATTAATTGTACAATTAGTACCTCCTCCTACTGATGAATTTATTTTTTTAATTTGATTATTACTACAAGTAATCGCTACAGCAGTATCTCTAGGTATACTTAACATTGTTAAGTTTAAAGTTTTAGGATTAATTGTAAGAACCATTAAAACATCTCCATTAAACCCTTCTGAAGCATCCATAGTATCTTTTGCTGAATCAACGCCTATTAATAAAAATGAGAGTGGTTCATTAAATGTTTTATTTTTTTCGTCATTTAATAAAATATTTTTTATTTTTTTGGAATGTTCAAAAACAACTTTAACATCTTTATTAATATCTTCAAAAACTTCTTCATCTGTATATAAAGCAATATAGCTACCTTGAACAAAAACAGAATCTATCACGTTATTTTTTAAGTCATATAACATTTTTAAATAATCACTATAATAAATTATTTCGTTTTTTAACTTTTTGTTTTTAATTAACTCTTGTGGTAAAACATAACCCTCTATATCTTCTTCATACTCAATCATTCCGATTGTGCTAGAAGTTGTAAATTCACTTTCAGAGTTATTTATTAAATATGTTTTAAAAGTAGAATAGTTAGTGTCGCTAAAACCCGTTAAACCTTTATAAAATTTGTCAATATAAATATCTGAAAAAACAAATAAAGCACTTAGTAAAAAGGTTATGATCGATGTAATTATAAAAAATGTATGTTTCCTTTCAATTATTTTCATTAAATTTAATAAAAAATACATTATAAAATAAACTGTTAAAAAGCTTAATACACTGTATCTTATAATACTTTCAATTCCCTTTAATTTTATTACTGATGCACCAAAAAATATAAAACTAATTAAATATGTAATTGTTAGAATTAAAAATATACTTACTACTAACTTATTTCTAAAAGTTATTTTTTTAATTAAAACTTTCATTTTAATTCTCCCTCAAATTCTATAATGTTTAGTTTTTCTTTTACTTTAAGTAGAGTAATAGTTGCATTATTATCATAACCATAATCATTTAAATAATTCCAAGATAACGTGACTATATAATTATCTTCTTCAACTTCAAGGTCAACAAAAGTTATTTCATTTACTTGAGGATATTGTTTTAAACTATTTATATATTTATATACCGTTGATGAGGCATTTAATTTAAAATTCTCGATATCTTTTTTATTTATAAATTCTAAACCCCCAACATCCGAAGGAATAGATTTATTATTTAAAGAATAAAAATCCACTACAAATAATATACTAATTTTTTTAGCATATTTTTCATAATCAATATCTTCTTTTTC
>CAZBGT010000033.1:0-5926 GCA_964491615.1 uncultured Muribaculaceae bacterium | reverse complement strand
AATTTAGTAAGGTAAAAAGGAGTTAGTGTGGCGAATAAAACATTTAAAAATCTTGATCAACAAATAGAAATGCTTTATGATCGTGGGCTTACAATCACGGACTACGAGACTACTAGAAACATCTTGTTAAGAGAAAACTATTTTTTTATAAGTGGATATCGTCATCCATTTTTAGAGAGAAAAGATCAATATTTAAAAGGTACTACTTTTGAAGAGTTATATGCTTTATTTTTGTTTGATCGCCAAATAAGAAATATAATTTTTAAAAATATTTTGATTTTTGAAAACAATTTAAAAAGTATTTTATCACATATTTTAAGTAAGAATCACGGTTTTAAAGAAAGCACTTATCTAAACCCTAAGACTTTAACTAAGGACCCAACAAAGAGTAAAATGGTTGCAGATGTTGTTCGTAAAATGAAAAGGCAAATTATGGTTAACGGCAACCAACATACTGCAACAAAACACTTTATATATAATTACGGTTTTATTCCTCTTTGGGTTGTGGTTAAAGTATTATCATTTGGCTTAGTCGGAGAATTATACAAAGTATTAAAAGAAGAAGATCAATATGAAATCGCAGACTTATTCGAAATAAGAGTAAGTAAATTAATAAACTATTTACCTATTTTAGCAAATTATAGAAATCTCTCAGCTCATGAAGATATTTGTTATGAAAATAGAACCCAAAAGCATATTGACGACACAATATATCATGAGATTTTAAAAATTGATAAAAAGGAAGAAGAGTTCACAAAAGGTAAAAACGATTTATTCGCTTTAGTAATTATTTTAAAACATGTATTAGAGGAAAATGATTTTAAAATGTTCATGAATGAAATAGACTATGAACTAGATGTCTTAAAAGGCAGGTTAAAAATTATAAAGATAGATAAAATATTAAATAGAATGGGCTTTCCAGAAAATTATAGAGCTTTAGAAGGGATTGATAAAGTTGGAAAATTTTAAAAAAACATTAAATTACATTTTAATTGTTTTTAGTTTCTTCTTAGGAATGATTATTACTTGGTTAGTGGTTTATAACTTGCCTTTAAAAGAAACCACTGAATATAAAAAAGATGTAACTATAACCGATGTGGGGATAGCTGAAGCAGTTGAAAAAATATATGACTCAGTTGTAGTAGTTTCAGCTTATGACAATAATAAACAAGTTTCATCTGGAACGGGTTTTGTGTTTAATGTTGAAAATAAAAAAGCATATATTTTAACTAATGAACACGTTGTTTCTAGTCACGACACAATAAAAGTTACATTAACAAACGATAAAACAATCGAAGCAAAAGTTGAAGGAACAGATGTAACAGAAGATATTGCAGTTTTATCCATTTCTGAAAAAGAAATAATTCAAATTGCTCAAATAGGTAAAGTTGAAAATATAAGAGTTGGGGACACAGTATTTGCAGTAGGGGCCCCATTAGATAGTGTTTATTCTTGGACTGTTACTAGAGGTATAGTTTCTGGAAAAGATAGATTAGTTGAGGTTTCATTAACTAATTCAAAAACTGCAGATTATGTTATGAAAGTTATTCAAACTGATGCTGCTATAAATTCAGGTAATAGTGGCGGGCCTTTATGTAATGCGAACGGTGAAGTAATTGGAATAACTTCACTTAAATTGGTTTCTTCTGGTGTTGAAGGGATGGGGTTTGCAATCCCTATTGATAAAGCGGTAGAAACAGCAAATTCAATTTTAAAAGGCGAAATTAAAGATCAGCCATACTTAGGAATAGTTATGTTAAATGTAACAGACGCATCTTATTACAAAACTTATTATGACATTATTAAAGAAAGTAACGTCACTAGCGGTGTTTTCTTAACTGAAGTAGAAAAGAATAAAGCAGCTTTTAAAGCTGGTATTAAAGCACATGATATCATAGTAAAGATAAACGATGAATCAATTAAATCAATTTCATTTTTCAAATACAGTTTATACCAATACAAAGTTGGAGATAAAATAGATATAACTGTTATTAGAGATGGAAAAGAAAAAGTAATAACCGTTACAATTGGTAGTGCAAAAGAATTGAGTTAAAATGTATTATTTAAGACGAGTAACAGCATATATAATAGATATTTTATTGTTAACTTTAATATTAAGTTTAATCTACCAAATTAATGGAATAAATCCCCATCAAGAAGAATATATGAAGTATTCCCAAACATATTCAGAACATTTAGTTGAAAAAAATAAAACAGAATTTGATTTCGAAGAATATAGTTATAATATAACTTTATACGGTAAAGTTTTTGTAGTAGTGGATATTATCATTTTCTTTTTATACTTTGTGTTATTTCAAAAATACAACAATGGTCAAACAGTTGGTAAAAAGTTAATGAAATTAAGGTTAATTCAAAAACCAAAGTCAAAAAATTTAACTTTAATAGGAAGACTACTTTTAATATATGGTCTAGTACCTTCCATACTAAATATTACTTTAATTAGTATTTTACAAAAACAAAATTATTTAACCCTTTCTAAAAACATCGGGTTAGCTAATTCATTGTTTATATTGTTTATCCTAATATTTATGATTTTAAGAAAAGAAAATCTAGCATTACATGATAAATTATGTAAAACAGAAGTTGTAGATTTAAAAAACGAGATTTAATCTCGTTTTTCTAATTCCCTAATAAAACCATGTCCGGTATTTTCTAAATATGTTCCATCATACATATTTGTAACTTCAATAGTTTCTATATTATAAGTGTTCGTTAAATAGTTAAACATTTCTTGATATGCAGTAATGGCATTCTCATAGTCATTATCCAAAATATATTTACAAGTTGGATTTATAAAAATATCATTCATCGCTGAGGCGATAAATTCTTTATTAACGTCTTGTTCTAAACTAGCGCTAATAATAGGTCCCAACTTATCATAGTTATAAAGTAACGAACTGTATTTATTATCTTTTTGTAATACTTCGTTTCTAAATGTTCTTAAAATATCCAAATATTCATTTGAGTCCTCTCTTTTTAGTATATGAACAATCATAGTGGTAATAAAACATCCTGAACCTTGGGTTTTTTCATACATTGATAAAGCATCCTTGATTTCTCTATCACTAACTTTACTGTTGTATGAATACCCTCCAAAGAAACTACTGTTGCAACTATCGTTTGGTGCATAATATTCGCCCTTGTCATGACAATAAAAACCCTTAGACGTTAATCTAGCGCTGTTTAATAATGCATAATGAGCACAAGTCATACACTTTTTATAATAATCATCTCTTAAAGACATATATATTCCCCCTAAAAAGTAATTTTATCCTACCAAAAAAGGTATTTTAAGTCAATAATAATGATATAATGTATTTATAGATGAAAACATATTATAAAACTGATTTAGGTTATATTATTTTAAAAATTGAAAAAGACATACTTATAGAATTAGATATTGTGGAAAATAAACCCAATATTTTAAAAAGTGATACCCCATTTAGCAATAAAGTTTTTAAAGAGATTTCAGACTATTTAGTAAAAAAAAGAAAAGTGTTTAGTGTTGATTTTGCCATTGACGGTAGTGAGTTTGAAAAACTGGTTTATAAGAAATTATTAGAAGTTCCTTATGGTGAAACACGTAGTTATAAAGATTTAGCTATAATGATTGGTAACCCAAAGTCTTATAGAGCAGTGGGAAACTCACTTAATAAAAACAAAATTCCAATTATCATACCTTGTCATAGAGTTATAAAAACCAACAAAGAACTCGGTGGCTATAATGGAGGACAAGAGATTAAAAAGAAATTGCTTGATATAGAGAAAGGAAAATAATGAAGTCTAAGAAAATTGGCGAAATAATTAAAGACCTAAGAAAAAAAGAAAATTTAACCCAAAAAGAATTAGCGGATATCCTTGGTGTAACTTACCAAGCTGTTTCTAAATGGGAAAATAATAAAAATATTCCAGATATCGAAATAATTAAAGTTATTTGTAATAAATTTAATATTGATATTAATGACTTTTTAAATATCAAAAAAACAAAAAAAAGAAATCAAACAACATTTATAATAATATCCATTTTAACATTAACGTTATTATTTCTTTTTGCAAAAAACATTAATCCTAATTTTGAATTAATTTGTCTAAACTCTGCGAACAAAGATTTTGAAATAAGCGGCACACTTGGAACATCTAATGTAAAAAAATCTATTGTAATATCAAACATAAAATACTTAAAAGAAGATAATAATTATTACACAAATGTTGAGTGTTCTTTATATGAAATTAAAGATGGTTTAAAAATAGAAGTTGAAAAATGTAAAATTAAAGGAGAGGTTAGTGAGGGAACTTTATCTGATATTTTATTATCAACAAAATTTAAAATTGATGAATATGTTTTCAAAACAAAAAAAGATTTCCTTGAAAATCTTTATGTTGAATTAAACGCTTATGATAATACAAATAGTATAACTACTTTTAAAATAAATCTTGTGTTAGAAGATACATGTCCAAATCGTTGAAAAAACAATATTTAGTGTTATAATGATAATTGTTCAGGGGTATAGTTTAGTGGTAAAATGACGGTCTCCAAAACCGCAGTCGCGGGTTCAATTCCTGCTACCCCTGCCATTAGTTCAAAACTAGGTAAAACCTAGTTTTTTTGTTATAATATATTTGTACAAGAAGGTGAATTAAACGAAAAATATTGATCAAATAAGTTTGGAAAAAGCAAAAGATTTCATTTCGAGTAAGCAAATTGATAACATGGAAGTTGGAACTACAAGAGGTTTACAGCAAATTAATAAATTTTTATTTAATGATTTGTATGATTTTGCAGGAGTTATTAGAAAAGAAAATATTTCTAAAGGAAATTTCAGATTTGCAAATCCTTTATATTTAGAAGATGTATTAAATAAAATAGATCAAATGAGTGAGTCTAATTTAACTGGAATCATTAACAAATACGTAGAGATGAATATAGCTCATCCATTTTTAGAGGGTAATGGTCGAAGCACTAGGATTTGGTTAGATTTAATGTTAAAGAAAAATTTGAACAAAATAGTTGACTGGGAAAAAATAGATAAAAAATTATATTTACAAGCTATGGAAAGAAGCCCGATTAATATTTTGGAAATTAAAACGTTAATTGAGAACAATTTAACTAGTGATTTGAGCTTAAAATCCTTTTTTAAGGGGTTAGAGACTTCATACTATTATGAAACAGAAGAATATTAAAATAAAGAAATTTCATGAAATGAAGAGGTGTAATATGATAGCGTCAAAAAGTTGGAACTGGGATATTGTAAAAGATGAACATGCGGATCACTGGAAAACTCCGAGCATTGAGTCTTTTTATTTGTTAAGCAGGTGGGGTTCATTTGAAGAAAAAAACTTTTTAGATTTGGGTTGCGGCTTAGGAAGGCATACTGTTTTGTTTGCTAAAAATGGTTTTAGTGTTTTTGCTTTTGATTTGAGCGAAAATTCAATTAAAAGAACTAAAGAGTGGATGGATAGTTTAAGTTTAAAAGCCGACTATAAAGTAGGCGACATGTTAAATTTGCCTTATGAAAATGAAAGCATGGATTGTATATTATGTAGGAATGTTATATCTCATACTAACACCGAAGGTATGAAAAAAGTAATTTCAGAACTATATAGAGTTTTAAAAAATAATGGAGAATGTTATTTAACACTTGGGTCTAAGGACACTTGGGGATTTAAACAAGAAGATTGGCCTCTTGCTGATGAAAATACTAGAATAAGGATGGAAGAGGGGCCGGAATATGGTATACCTCACTTTTATGCTGATTATGATTTAATTCAAGAACTTTTCAAAGACTTTGAAATAAAGTTAATTTATCAAATAGAAGATTATTTTCCACAAGGAGACCAAATATATACTAGTTTTCATTATCATCTTTTAATAAAAAAGCTAAACTAATAAAAGTTTACAAATAAA
>CAZBGT010000032.1:0-5979 GCA_964491615.1 uncultured Muribaculaceae bacterium | reverse complement strand
TTGTATATTCAATATTCTTATTATATTTATGTTCAATAATTGTTCTGAATTTTGCTAGTTTAGCAAATGATGGAGTACTTAGCGGACTTATACCTTTTAAAGGTTTTTTCCCGCCGTATTTACCTGCCACAATTATGCTTTTTATTGTTTTTCAAATAATAATTTTTACAAGCGTAACTGCACATGTATTTAATAAAGATAAAGGTTTCGGCGTAGGACTTAAAATTAATGAAAAATCAAACGATGGTTATTCAAGATGGGCTACTAAGAAAGAAATAATGAATAATAAAGACGTTGTTCATGTTTCTCCAAAAGATGCTAATTTAAAAGCTGCAGGAATTCCTTTAATAAATGATGGAAAAAACATTTATGTAGACAACGGAGAGTTCCATAACTTAGTAATTGGTTCAACTGGTTCTGGTAAAACAGAGTGTATTGTTAAACCAATGGTAAATCTTTTAGCTCGTAATAATGAAAGTATGGTTATTACAGATCCTAAAGGTGAGATATATAAATATACCGCTGAGAATTTAAAAGAAAAGGGATATAATGTTATATTACTTAATTTTAGAGAACCTCAAAAAGGTAATTCATGGAATCCTTTAGCGTTGCCTTATTATTACCATAAAATTGGAAATAGTGACAAATCAATAGACTTATTAAACGATTTGGCGTTAAACATTTTATATGATCCAGATAATAAAGCAGAACCTTTCTGGGAGTTAACAGCTGCAGATTTTTTTGCGGGTTTAGCCTTAGGTTTATTTTATGACGGAAACGAAAAAGAGATTAATTTAAATAGTATAAATTACATGAGTTCAGTTGGCGAAGAAAGATATGGAGCTAATAGTAGTTACATTAAAGAGTATTTTAATATTAAAGGTGAAAACTCAAAACCTTATATATTTGCCTCTTCAACTTTAACTGGCCCAGAAGGAACTAGAGGAAGTATTTTAGCAACTTTTAAACAAAAAATAAGAATGTTTTCAACAGGAGAAAATTTAAGTGAAATGCTTTCGTATAGTAATTTCGACATGCGAGATATCGGTAAAAAGAAAACTGCGGTTTTTTTAGTAATTCATGATGAGAAAAAAACATATCATAGTTTAATGACAATTTTTATAAAACAATGTTATGAGTCATTAATAGATGTTGCGCAAGAAAATGGTGGTAAACTACCTTTCAGGACTAATTTTATCTTAGATGAATTTGCTAACATGCCTCCTTTAAAGGACGTTGATGCAATGGTATCAGCCGCTAGAAGCAGGTTGATTAGATTTACATTTATTATCCAAAACTTTGCTCAATTAAACCAAGTTTATGGAGAGAATACTGCAGAAATTATTAAAGGTAACTGTAGTAATTTAGTTTATCTAATAAGTACTGAATTAAAAGCTTTAGAAGAAATAAGTAAAATGGCTGGTGAGGTTAAATCAAAAGAAAAAGATAAAACTGCATCGACCCCTTTGGTGACAGTGTCAGACTTGCAGAAACTAAAACTTTTTGAAGCAATAATTATTAGATTAAGAACACCACCATTTAAAACAAAATTAGAACCTAATTATAAAATGAATTGGAATGAAATATTTATTAACGCAGAATATCCAGTTAGGAAAATGGAAGAAGTTCAAATTTTTGATTTGAAAAGATTTGTGAACAGCAGTAAGAAAAAAGAAAGAATCGAACTAAATAAAAGTATGGTTAAAGATAGACAACCACAATCTGGATCAACTTTTAATCCATTTGGCGGGCAAGAAATGAATCCTTTTATTAAAGACGAACAACCTGATTTTGATACAATAATGAAAGATTTGGATAAAAAAATAAAGGAATTGGAAACATGCAAGAATAAGGAAGAAGAGGTAGAACAAAAAGAGGTCCCAAAAATAAATGTTGATACTGACAGTAAAATAGTTTCGGAAGATAAAATTTCTGATGACGAATATTTTGACGACTTTTTTGATTAATCATGATAGATATATTTACAAACTTTGTTGAACATGTAAAGAATCTCTTGGATTCTTTTCCGTATATGGCACCAATATTGGCTTCGCTACTCATAATTTTAGAGTCGATTATTCCTATAATACCGTTGTTTGTTTTTATAACAATAAACTTTGTGTATTTCGGTGTAATTGCTGGTTTTTTAATATCTTGGATATTTACCATAGTAGGATGTTATATTTCATATACAATTTCAAGAAAATTATTTGCCAAAAAATTTGAGCAATACAAAGATAAATATTTTAAATTATATAATTTTTTACAAAATGTAGATGTTAATAAGATGACGTTATTTGTAGCTATTCCATTTTCTCCAGCTTTTTTAATAAACATTTTAGCAGGAATATCAAATGTGCCTAAAAAAAAGTTTCTTACGGCCATTATTATTGGTAAAATTTCAATTGTTTATTTCTGGGGTATGATTGGTACATCTTTAATAGAGAGTTTAAATGATCCGGTTATTTTAATTAAAATTTCTGGTTTGTTAATAACAACTTATATAATTAGTAAAGTTGTTAATGATAAATTAACCAAATCATAAAGAGCGAGGCTCTTTTTTTGTTGTAATTAGGGTATAAATTTGTTATACTGAAAAAGAATAGTAGAGGGTGATAAGATGACAAATCTAAAGCAAGAAACAAGAAGTTTGCTAGATAAACTTTATAATTTAAAAAGTGAAGATAGCATTTTAGTTGAAAGCATTAAAAAAGAGTATGATTCAACAGTTTTAAAAAATGACGATTTAGCAAAAGAACAAGAATTTTTAAACAAAAAAATTAACAGATTGATTAATGAAGAAAAAGTACTTGTTACTGAAGGTGAATCACTAATAGATGCACTTAGAAACGTTAGTGCTAATAATTTTAATGTTGTTTTAGAAAAACTGGAAATAAATTTTAACCCTAGTAATTTAAAAAATGAAGTTGAAAGAGGTTTACCCTTAGCAATTAGTAAAATACAAAATGAAGTTAAAACCTCAACGGTAAAATTAGAAGATATTAACAACGAAATCAGAAATATAGAAGTTAAGGTAGATGATTTAAGTATTCGAAAAGATGAGGTGGTAAGAGATCAAACCAAGTTAAATGAATATTTAGAACTATCTTTAAATGGACAAATCAATGCCACAAGAGATGAATTAACTACTTTGCTGGCTAAGTTTGATTTAACTGAAGAAGAGCAAAGAGAAGCGGCGAAAATATTAATGTTCCCGGAAGATGGATTATATGAATATGATAAAAATCCTAAAGAAAAAGTAAAGTTAAGTAAGTCATTTTCAGATGTCTTTTCACAAGTGAAAGAACCAACATTGAATGAAGAAAAAGTTTTAATTGCTGATCCAATAAAAATAGTTAAGACTGAAGAAGAAGTAAAAGAAGTGGGGATTAAAGATATATTACAAAGACATAATTTTTCAACATTTGATTTTACCGCAACGGATCTAGACTATCTGGAAAAGAATTTGAAAATTGATGTACTAGATAAAAACGTTAAGTTAGTAAAACAACTGGGTATTAATAAAGATATATTCATTGAAAACATTGAATTATTAAACGATATTGAATTAGAAAACAAATTAAGTGTTTTATTAGAAATTGGTAAAGTGCCATTTGATATTTATCTAAACCCTAATGTACTTGTAAAATACAATTTTTATGAATTACAAAAATCAATAGATGTTTTAAAAAGCAATGGGCTTGATCCTAAACAAATACCATTGATGTCTTTTTAATAAGGAGAAAAATGAAAGAAAAAATAAACGAATTAAATTTTAACGATAAAAATATGGGTCAACTATATAAATTTATGGGGACCTTAAGTTTAGTGAGCGTTGAAGATATAAGAAACACTCAAAATGAATTATCAAAATATAATATGGCTATTGATAAACCCTCAATGATTAAACTGGCTTTATTTGAACCGCATGAGTTAGAAAAACAATTTTCTAGTTCTGAAAAGATAAGTGAAGTAAAGGTAGTTGAGTCTAAAGAAGATATTCAAGAAAGCATTGAACAAATTATGTCTGCACCACAAACCGTAGGTTTAACCGAAGAAACTTTTCAAAAATACAAAAACCTAGAAGAGTATGCTACTAAAATTATTCAATCTTTAGGAGATCAAGTTTATTTAGATTTAGAAGAAGTTTTTGATAACATTGTTAAATTAGTAACAAATAAAATAACTGATGATAAAAAAATTCTTTTTTACTCAATCAGTCATAATAAAAATCTAACAAAAGAAGAAAAAGCATTAATTGGTTTAACCATTAATAACGAGATGGCTTTAATCCAAAATGCGAATAAAGAGTTAGTAAGGAGTGCATCGTGAATTTTTTAGAAGAAGTGGAATTCAATTCTAGTGAAATAGAAGCTTTAAATGTATCAATGCCTGATAAATTAAAAGAAAAAATTTTGGAACATAAAAAGTTAGTTTTAAATAATTTAAATTATTTAAAAAAAATAGGAATTGAGAACTATAAAGATATATACATAAACTTTTATGATATGTTTTTACTAGATTATAGTGTTTTCACTGAAATATTTGAAAAATATGATCGAGACGACTTAATCGAAAAACTTAAAAAAAGTATTCATATAGTTGAATACTTATAACCACTAATTAGTGGTTTTTATTTTGTAAACATTTATAGAAGGCTTATTTAAAAATCTAAATTTTATTTTATCTGTACCCAAACCATTAGATACAAAGACCTCACTATCATTATGTTTATATCTTCCATTTATAAAATATTTAGCATCTTTTTTTAGTATTATAGGTTTGGTAAAACCTAAATTAATGTAGCCCCCCAAAGAATATCCGGCCATGTATAGATCGTTTTGATCCTTTATTTTTAATATATCATCAGGGACATTAATCAAACCGATATTATAAATTTCGGCGATTTCTTCATCTTTCTCAACTGAACTTAGAGAATTGGTATAACCCGTAATTAAGATTGGGTTAATATCCTTATAGTATATATACTTGTTTTCATTATCAAGGATTTCAAAATCACTTTCTTCGAACAATTCAATATATTCTTCTATTTTATATGAGTCGTGGATTCCTATAATAGCTAATTTAGTTATATTGCTTTTTAAGTTAGAAAGGGAACTAATGAGCTCATCTTTTTCAAAAAGGGTCATTTCGTGTTCTTTTTCAACAAGGTTTCCGGTAAAAATTATAATGTCAGAGTCGAGTTCGTTTATGGTTTTAACAACTTTATTTAATGTTTCAATGCTAGTTGTGTTGGGATATAAAAAGTCAGAGAATTGAACAATTGTAAAACCATCAAAACTATCAGGAATATTATTATTTTCTATATGATAATAATTAACATTTAATTTGTCGTGTTCTACATATCTAGCGTAAAAAACTAGTAAAACTAAAACTATTATAAAAAAATATAAAAGTTTTCTCATACTTGTACTCCAATTAAAATAAGAGCTATGATTAAGCAATTGTGAATTGTGTGCATAGTAATTGATGTGAATACATTGTTTGTTTTTAAGTAAGCTAGGGCAAAAAAGAAACCTACAGCTAAATATGCAAATATGTGGATAAGTTCACTTATTTCAAAACTTAATATGTGTAAGAATGCAAATACAAAAGATGATACAATTACAAATAAATATTTGTTTTTAATGGCTTCTTTTATATTTAACCTGAAACATATTTCTTCTAGAAAAGGAACTAAAATTCCGATAGAAATAAATGAGGAGTACGAAAGTTTGCTTAAAAGTTCTCTATTAGCTATTTCATTAGCGGGTAAGTTTGGATAAAAACTCATTACAATCATATTAATAACTAACATTGCTCCAAAAGAAAACAAAAAGAATTTTAAAGCTACCTTAAAATCATTAAAACTAAATTTTTTA
The DNA here is from genome assembly GCA_964491615.1 of uncultured Muribaculaceae bacterium. Classification (GTDB taxonomy): domain Bacteria; phylum Bacillota_I; class Bacilli_A; order RF39; family UBA660; genus CAKOSP01. The sequence continues at coordinate 97 of CAZBGT010000032.1, read as the reverse complement.
AAATCATTTAGTAGTTGTTTTTTAAATATAAAGCCCAAAATAAAAACCAATAAAGAATAAGATATAACCATGATCACAGATAAAGAAAAATTGGTTT
>CAZBGT010000031.1:0-5994 GCA_964491615.1 uncultured Muribaculaceae bacterium | reverse complement strand
TTGTTGTATATAACGACATTGTTATAAAAGATTTAATTGGTGAAGAAAAATTAAAATTTAGAGATAAAAAATATGATATTTTCAAAACTAAAAGTGAAGATAGTGAATACTTAAAATATGATGATACATATATAGAAGAAAATAATATAATAGATCAAGATCTGTTAAAACAGGAAGGAAATTAAATGAAACTTTTTAAAAAAATGAAAGATATTTTATTCGAAGAAGAAGAAGTTGAAATACCTGTAAAAGAAGAGCCTAAACTAGCTGAGGTAAAAGAAGAAGTCGTAGAAAAAGAGACAACTTTTTCATTCCCTAAATTTGATGAAAACGATTTTCAAGAAGAACTTCTATTTAGAAATTCTTACGTTGAAGAAGAAACGAAAACTAAAAAAGAAATAAGGGAAACATACAAAGACCATGTTAGGTATGAGAGAGTTGAAGTGGTTGAAAAGAAAAAGTTTAAACCTACTCCAATTATATCTCCAGTTTATGGCGTTTTAAATAAAGACTACACACCTGATGATATTAAAAATAAAGATGAAGTTGAAAAACTTAAGGTTGAAGATGTAAGAAAAAAAGCTTTTGAACCAGCTAAAGAGGAGCCAAAAAAAGAAGAAGTAAAAAAAGAAAAACCTGCCGAAAAAATATCACAAGAAAAAAAACAAGAAAAGGTTAAGACAATTGACCAGTTATTAGATGAAGCCGAGGATATTAAAATAGACTATAAAGAAGAAATTGAAAACTTCGATAATCCAGATACATTAGAAAATGATTTATTTGATTTAATAGATTCAATGTACGATAAGAAAGAAGATGAGTAATATGGAATTAACATTAAAGATTTTACCAATAATTGCGTATTCGCTTTTAATAGTATTTTTAATAATTGGTATTATTTTAGGTATTAAAACGATTAAAACTATAAAAAAAGTAGACAAAGTAGTGGACGATGTTAATGAAAAATTCCAATCATTAAACCCTGTATTCAGCATCATAGATTACACTACAGATCGGTTAGCTGGATTGTCTGATAGAATTGTGGAGTTTGGGACAGTTTTAATAACCAAACTATTTACTAAGAAAAAAGGAGGAGAATTAGATGGCGAAGAAAACGAAGCAGACGAATAAAAAATCTAAATTTCTTTTAGGTACTGCTTTAGGTTTAGGTTTAGGCCTTTTATTCGCACCAAAATCCGGGAAAGAAACAAGGAAGGATATTAAAGAAAAAATAAGTGAATTTAACTATTCGGATTTAAAGGAAAACTTCCAAGTAAAGATAAAAGAAGTAGAGTCTAACTTAAAAGACTTAAATAAAGAAAAGGTTTTAGGCGTAGCAAAAACTAAAAGCAAAGAAATAGAAAAAAAAGTTAACAATTTAGTTAAAGAACTAAAAAAAGAAGCAAAACCTAAATATGATAAAGCTGCGGATAACTTAAAAGCATATACCACAAAAACACTTAAAAACATAATCGAAAAGTTAGAAAAGAAAGAATAATCTTTCTTTTTTAAAAAAGGAATAAAATGAAAAGTTTATTAGATATATTAACTGAAATAATATCAGACGCTTTTGAAAAAAGCGGTTATGATAAAACCTTAGGAATAGTTACGGTATCGGATAGAAAAGAGATATCGGATTTTCAATGCAACGGTGCTTTGTCAGGGGCTAAACTTTATAAAAAAAGTCCTCTTGAAATAGCAAATGATGTAGTGAAAAACATTGATAATAAAGAGATTATTAAGAGTTTAGAAATATTAAACCCTGGTTTTATTAATATAAAAATTAATGAATTGTTTTTAGTAAATCATGTAAACAAAATGTTTGAATCAAATACTCTTGGCCTAGATCTAATTGGCAAAAACAAAACCATAATCGTAGATTATGGGGGTCCAAATATTGCAAAACCGCTACACATTGGTCACTTAAGAGCGGCAATTATTGGCGAAAGTCTAAAAAGAATTGCGAATATATTGGGAGCAAAAACAATTGGTGATGTTCATTTAGGCGACTGGGGATTACAAATGGGTTTGATTATTGCAAGCTTAATAGAAAACGAAAAATATGATGATATAACTATTGAAAAGTTAAATGAGATTTATCCCAATGCAAGTCAAAGAAGTAAAACAGATGAAGATTTTCTAAATAAGGCTAGGTTAATTACTAAAGAACTTCAAAAAGGTAATGAAGAATATTTAAAAATTTGGAACCATATAAAAGAAATCTCGATAAGAGACATTAAAAAGATATATGAAATACTAGATGTTCATTTTGATTATTGGTATGGAGAAAGCGACGCAGAACCTTATGTTTTGGAATTAATTGAGATATTAAAAAAAGAAAAACTTTTATATGAAAGCGATAAGGCTTTAGTAGTGGATGTAGCTGTTCAAAACGATAAGGTTGAAATACCTCCAGTAATCATTAAGAAAACAGATGATTCGAGTTTATATGCAACATCAGAAATTGCTACTATTTTATACAGAGTAAAAGATTTTGACCCAGACGAGATGTGGTATGTGGTTGATTCTAGGCAAGCTTTACATTTTGAACAATCGTTTAGATGTGCTAAAAAAGCAAAAATAGTTAGGCCAGATGTTAATTTAGAACATTTAGGTTTTGGAACAATGAATGGACCAGACGGTAAACCATTTAAAACTAGAGATGGTGGCACTATGGGGTTAATGGATTTTTATCAAACTATTTATGATAAAGTACTTGATAAAGTCAAAAATTCATCATCAGTAGAGGATAATCACGAGCAAGTAGCTCAAAATATCGCCGTAGCAACCATAAAATTTGGTGATTTAATAAATCACCGTATAAAAGATTATGTTTTTGATATAGATAAATTTCTTCTCACTGAAGGAAAAACAGGTTCTTTCTTACTTTATACAGTAGCTAGAATCAATTCTATACTAAAAAACACAAATACAACAGAAAAACCTTTTATAAATAACATATATAGTGATATAGAAAAAGAATTACTTTTAAAAATTAGTAATATCCCAGAAGTGATAAAAAGAGCTTATATTGCAAAAGCTCCAAATATAATTGCTGAAGATGTTTATCAGTTAAGTACATCATTCTCAAAATTTTATAACGACTTTCATATATTAAAAGAGACAGATCAAGAAAAAAGAATCTCATGGATTCACTTATGTGTTATTTTAAAGAAATATCTTGAGTTAGAATTAGATTTGCTTGGTATAACAAGTGTAGAATCAATGTAATTAAAAATGAGTAACGAACGTTACTCATTTATTTTGGCATCTATTCTTTCTTCTAAAGTCTTAGGGTTTTTCAAAATTTCCTTGGCAAGTAGTATTGATTTAGCAAAATAAAAACCATCTGCAATTCTTTCGTCAATGGTAAAGCCCATATCCACATATTTTTTGCCATCGATTTCATAAATCGTTCCTACGGATATAAAAAATGAATTAGTACCGTAGTTATTTAAATGATGATATACTTGGTTACATTTAATACTTCCTAAGTTTGTTAAAAAAACACTTGTGTGGTTAGGATCGTCTTTTGTAATAGAATTGGGTACTAAACCATAAAAATCTAGTATTTTTAAAATTTTCACAACAAACATCGTTAAAAATCTAGGCCCAGAAGTTATAGCATTTATTATTTTATCTATTGAAGTTGTTTCTTTAATTCTGATATTATAAATTTCTTTTTTTATTGTTTCGCGAATTGAATCGATATTATCAGAGTTTTTTGCTCTATAAATATATAAAGCTTCTTCAGATGAATCCTCGAAAACCTTTTTTATAACAAATCCGGCGCTTAACTCGATCCTATCGTATAATGTTCTACCTGATATGAATCTATTTAAGTAAGGTCTGTTTTTCATTATCTTAAACACTGTTGTAATAATGGCTATAAATAATGTGTACTTTTCTTCTTTTTTTAGTCCTACATTTTTTTCTTCTAAATAATTTAGTAAATCAGTAATTTCAAAGGTTTCTTTTAAGTAAACTTCCGCGTCAGTACGCTTTTCCATTAAGTGAGGCATAATTTTATTCATTGAAGTTAAATCTTTTACTTTTGTGCCATCTTTTCTTTTAAACATTTTATCACCTATTTAAATTATACTATATAAACAGTGAAATGTGCTATAATACATTTATGGAAAGACTGCATAAAGTAATTGCTAGTTATGGCTACGCATCGCGAAGAGCCGCGGAAAAACTAATCAAAGAAGGAAAAGTTTCCGTTAATGAAAAGCTTATAAAAGAAGCGGGTTTTAAAGTATCAAAAAAAGATATTATTATGATTGAAGGAAAAATAATTAATAAAGAAATTGTAAAAAAATATTATATACTTAACAAACCTAGAAGTGTAATTAGCTCTACCACTGATGATTTAGGTAGAATTACAGTTGTAGATTTAATTGATACTAATGAAAGAATTTTCCCAATTGGTAGACTAGATTATGATACAACGGGATTGATTCTTCTAACCAATGATGGTGCTTTTGCAAACTATATTACTCATCCCAGTAACGAGATCACCAAAACCTATTATATTAAAATAAAAGGCATACTCGATAAAAATGCTATTACTAAGCTAAAAAAAGGTATTATAGTTGATAAGCGAAAAGTAAATATACAAAAATTTAAAATAAAAGAAAAAGACGTTATAAAAAACATCTCTTATGTTGAAATAATCATTCATGAAGGGCGAAATCATATTGTTAAAAATATATTTAAAGAATTAGGATATGAAGTTCTAAAATTAAAAAGAACCGCAATTGGTGATATAACTTTAGGGAATCTACAGTCTGGAGAATATAGGGAGCTTACTATAAAAGAATACCGTAAATTAACATTAAAAAAGAATAAGTAAATTATTCTTTTTCACATTCAGCACATTTTTCTCCAGTTTGGCAGTCCTTTAACACAATCGCATTAGTTGGACATGCATCTATTGCCATTTGTAATTCTGGAGTATCTAAGTTTTCATTGCTAGTTACAATAGCTGTTCCTTCATCATTGAAGTCAAAATGATCCGGATCAATCGAGACACAAGCACCACAACCGATACATTGTCCTTCTTTGATTATTAATTTTTGCATTTCTCCTCCTTGTCTAATTATAGTAAAGAGTTATAAATTATGCAATAAGTTGGTTTTAAAACGGTGTAAAGTGTGTTAACATAAATAATAGGAAGGTGTATGTATGACCAGTAGAATGTCAAAATACGAAGACTCACCTGAGGAAATACTATCAAGGTCTCAAAGGAACGAGAAGTTATATCAAGAGTTGAATAAACAAGAACTTGGTAATTTTGAAGTTGAAAGTAATGCAGTGGTACTTCACGGCGATTATGATGAAGAAATTGATATAAGTAAGCTTAAAGAAATACTAGATGATAAATATAAAGATGCACCTAGAAAAAGTATCAGATTAGAAGTTACAGAAGAAATACAATCTATTAAAGAAGAAACGAAAGAATATGATATTAATACTATTTTAAGTAAAGCTAGAGAGGAACAACCACTTTCGTATGAAGAAGTAAGAAAAAAAAGAGTAAGAGATACTCAATATGATATTTTAAACAGCCTTCAAATTGAGGAAGAAGCGGAAGAAAAAACTGACTTGATGGAGTTAATAAATACTATTAATCTTAATGAACAAAAAACCTCTGAAGGTGACTTGTTTGATGATTTAAAAGAAACTTTTGCTATAGATAAAGAAGTTTTAACCGAAGCAAATGAAACATTTACTAAAGAAGAAACATTAGAACAAACTTTTTTTTCTAAAAGTACTCAATTCAATCCAAGTGATTTTGAAGAAGAGGACTCTAACACTAAAAAAGACAGAAGCATTTTCAATGAGATAATAATAGTTTTAATATTATTAGCATTTTTAGGAGGTCTTTTCATTTTCATTAAATCCTTAATGAATTTTTAAAAGGTGAAATATGAACAATTATTTTATAAACAATGCTATTGATACAATGATTAGAAGATACTTAAACGAGCA
>CAZBGT010000030.1:0-6029 GCA_964491615.1 uncultured Muribaculaceae bacterium | reverse complement strand
TGATTTTTTAATAATTTTGAAGCAAATTTCGTGTTTACAGGCCTTTATTAAGTTAATGGGTGTCTATATATGTAAATATAAATTATTTTAATAATTCTACAGCTTTATTAAATTGCGTATCAATAATTTCTATTATTTCATCTTTTTCATTAGTTATGATTTCTAGCTCAATCTCATAATCTGGTGTTATTCCAATTTCGTTAATGCTTTTGCCAAGTGGTGTATACCATAAACCTGTTGTATATTTCGCAAGGGCTCCGTCATGAAGATCCAGTGTTTGTTGTACCTTGCCTTTTCCAAATGAAGTAATACCTATAGTTTTTGCTACATTATTATCAACTAATGCTGCAGTTAATATTTCTGAAGCTGATGCAGTTTCTTCATCTATTAGTATATATATTGGAATTTTAAAATTTTCTTCTGTTTCATCTTTTGTTGTAACTCTTTTTTTATCCTTATTTTCTAAGGTAACTATAGTTTTTCCTTTTTCTAAAAATATTGATGCAATATCGACCGCTCCTTTTAAGTAGCCACCTTTGTTTCCTCTTAAATCAATTATAAGCGATTCCAACTTTTGCTGTTTTAAAACATTTAAACTGTTTTTAAATTGTTTTTCCACAGAAGAAGAAAATAAACTAATTTGAATATAACCGATTTTACTATCATCAACCATTTCATAATTAACCACAGGTAGGTCTAACTCTTCCATCTCAACGGTAAAACTTATTACTTGACTATTCCTTTGAACTTTCAACTTTAAAACATCAGTTTTATTTTCGCTCAATATTTTATTAATGTCAGAGCTATTAATAATTTTTATATCATTTAATTCTACAACTACATCTCCAACTTTAAGCCCTGCTTTATCCGCAGGTGAAAAAGCTATAACTTGGTTTATTATAGTATCTGAAATTATAATCCCTATTCCTTTGTATTTACCTGTTAGACTATCTTGAAAAGCTTGATTTTCGTCTTTATCTATATAATTAGTATAGTTATCATCTAAGTAATCTAGCATTCCTTCAATAGCGCTATCAATCATTTTTGATTTATTTATATATTCGTAATATTCATTAGTTAATGTGCCATATACTTTTAAAAATTCTTTTAAATCTTTATCCTCGGTATAATTATATACTTTATAATTATTGTTTATAATTACACCCATAGTTAAAGCAGATACTATCGACGTTAACAATATTATTACAATCACACTTTTAATGCCAAATCCAATTTGCTTCATATATCCTCTATTAATAATAGTATCATGCTAAAAATAAAAAGAAAAGGTTATCCTAACCTTTCCTTCACTTTTTCAGTTTCTGTAATATATTCAACTATTTTTCCGTTTTTTATTTTAATTAAACTAAACTCTTTTAATACTAAGTTATCAATAGTTTTAGATTTAGTATAATCTCCATCAGTAATATATGGTTTATTTAACTCATTATCAGTATTCAACAAATACATTGTTAAGTTCTTGTCATTGTCCATAAACTGTTGAACTTTATTCAAATAATATTGAGTAAACGGGCTTTTCAAACTAAATGTAAATACATAATATTCTTTGTCTGGGCGATTAAACATCGTTCCTGCTACTACGTTATTGTCAACTATTACTCCTTCTTGAAGTTGTCTTTCTGGTATTCTAGCGTCGCCATCATTTACAACATACTTTGTGAAAAGAAATAGTGCAATTATTATTACAATTAATCCTGATAATATTTTTACAAATCTTTGTAATTCATCTTGGTCAGTTGATGTATTATTTATTTTGTTTTTCATCTTTCCTCCATAAAAATTATTATATAATATTTTTTATTTTATATCAATTTTATTAGCTTTTAGGTTTCTGGGTAATTTTAATAGTTACCGTAGATGAAACAACATAGGTAACTAGTGGATTTTTATTATCTATTTTAACTTCTACTTCATGTTCTCCAATAGATAAACCTTTTAGATCGACATATGCCACTACATCACTAGCACTTAGTCCAGCGACAGTCGCCGCTACTCCTTTTGCTTGTACAGTTATCTCTTTTTGAGAAATTATGTTTGCGGCTAAATCTGCACTTAAATTCTTCTGTGATATTTGATCGTATATATTAATTGTTTTTTGTTCTTCGTCGCCAAATGTTACTGATATTTTAGCACTTTTTAAATCCATGTGTCTAACACCGCTTGGTTTAGATATAGTTACGTTATAATCTTTAACGCTTTCTTTTCCAGCACCATCAACATTAATTGTTAAAGGCACACTATTTATTTCATCTATTTCTTTTTTATCACCGTATATAGCTATCGACGCTTTTGTTGTGCCATTAATTTGAATAGCTGAAATTGCTTTACCTGCTATTAAGCTTCCTGTTGTTCTAACTTCTAAAGGAACCGTTTTTGAATAACTATCTAACGTTACAGTAGCTCCAACATTTCTTGGAACCATTTCAACTTGAGGAATGATTTTTCCAACATTATCATAAGCGACTAATTTAACATTATCAATATTGTAAGTACCAGCTTCAATTAAAGCGGTGTCGTTTAAATCTACCAAACCTTTAACGGTAGCTATTTTGGCCAAACTAGTTTTACTGCCTTTAACAACTACTTCAGACTTATCTAACGTTACACTTTTAACACTTAATTTAGGATCTAATTTATCTAAGTTTAATAACTCAGGAGTTATTAAAGCAGTATCGCTTATTTTGTTTTTTATTACAACCGATACATAAGAAGGGTCTAATTTATAAGTTAAATTATCAATAGATTTAGAATAATTGAAATATACTTTATATGCATTTTCTCTAGGAACGTAATCAGTCAAGTCAAGTACAACTTCATATTCACCAAGTTGTTTTGCTAAATATATATCACTTTTTCTACCAGTTATGGTAATATCTACAAACTCAGGCGCACCTTCAACTACATAAGCTTCAGTATTATACTTCACTACAACAGGTACGTTGGAAATCGATTCAGCTTGACTCTCAACAAATTTAATAACTCTTGAATCAATAACTAGGAATGTAGCAACGGCTAAAAATAACGACAGATACATTAAAAACTTTTGACTATTTAATAGTTTGTCTAGTTTACCACTATGTTTTTTAGTATTTTTATTTAAAAAATAAACAAATCTACTAATGGGCATAACAATATATTTATCAACAAATTGATAAATTGATTTAAACATTCTCTTCATCGTCTATATCCTCTCTATCAGCTTCGAAAAACACTTCTGTTTTTGGACTTAAGGCTTCTTGAAGTGACATTCTAAATTCTTCTTCAGTTAAGTTATAATTAAGCTCTCCTTCTAAAGCAATACTTAATCTTCCGGTTTCTTCTGAAATTACTAAAGCAATTGCATCACTTTCCTCTGCGATACCTAAAGCTGCCCTATGTCTTGTACCTAATCTTTTAGATAAATCCGGATTCATACTAGTTTTAAAAACTGCACTAGCTGATGATACTTTATTACCTTGAATAATTACTCCTCCGTCGTGCATAGGTGAGTGAGGAAAAAATATTGTTTGTAATAATTCTGTAGTTAAATCAGCGTAAATCTTAGTTGAATTTTCAATATATTGTTGTAAAGATATTTTTCTTTCAATTACAATTAAAGCACCAATTCTGTTTTTCTTAAAATAAGTTATAGCTTCCATTATTTCATATATTATTTTTTCTCTCTCATCCCTGGTTAACACATTGTGTCTTCCTAAAAGTTGAGTTCTTCCAACCGATTCTAATACACTTCTAATTTCTGGTTGGAATATAACAATTAATGCTAAAGGACCCCACTGAATTAAGTATTCAAGCAGTATTCCTACAGTATATAGATTTAGATAATCACTTATTAACTTTATTAAAAGTATAATTATTATTCCTTTTACAATTAAGGTCATTTTTATGTTATTTCTAACATGTTTAAATATAAAATAAAAGGCAAGCCAAACAAGCCCTATATCTAATATTTTAGTAAACAATGACCAGAAAAAAATTAAATTCATTTTACCACCTTTTTTATTATATATTAATTATAACAAAAATTTTTATTATTTTATACATTGAATCTAAAATAACAGACATCTCCGTCTTGCATAATATATTCTTTTCCCTCTAATCTTAACTTACCTGCTTCTTGTGTACTTTTTTCACTTCCATAAGTTTTTAAATCATCAAAACTCATAACTTCGGCTCTTATAAAACCTCGTTCTAAATCACTGTGAATAATACCGGCACACTCTGGAGCTTTCATTCCCTTTTTAAAAGTCCATGCTCTTGTTTCTTTTTCTCCTGCTGTAAAAAAAGTTTGTAGTCCCAAAAGTTCATATGAAGCGAATATTAATTTATCTAGTCCACTACTAGTAATACCCACTTCCTTAAAAAAAGATATCTTTTCATCATCTGTTAGTGAAGCCATTTGTTCTTCTAATTTAACGCTTGTCACAATTACTCCCGAACCATCTAATGACGCATACTCTTTTAACGACTTTGAATGCGAGTTATCTCCAATGATTATCGAATCTTCATCCACATTAGCAACGTATATAATAGGTTTTAAAGTTATAAAATTATAATTTTTTATTAGTTCTTGTTCTTCTTTTGTTAAATCTAGTTTCCTTAAGGGTAAGTTTTTCATTAACTGATCTTTGCATCTTATTAATATGTCTTTTTCTAAATTTAAAAGAATATCTTTAGTAGTTTGAGCTTTTTTAATTATTTTATCCAATCTGTTTTCAATAATTTCTAAATCCGCTAAAATTAATTCCACATTAATTATTTCGACATCTGATACAGGATTAACCTCCCCTGAAACATGAGTGATAGTTTTATCGTCAAAACATCTCACAACTTGAACTATCGCATCTACGGTTCTAATATGAGATAAAAATTTATTACCTAAACCTTCACCTTTAGAAGCGCCTGCAACTAAACCAGCAATATCGATGAATTCAAAAGACGTTGGAATAATATCTATAGAAGAATAAATACTTCTAATATCTTCAAGTCTTTTATCAGGTACTGGAACAACTCCAACATTTGGTTCAATGGTTGCAAATGGATAATTTGCAGCTAAAACGTTTTTCTTAGTAATGGCATTAAAAAGAGTTGATTTACCAACGTTAGGTAAGCCAACTATACCAGCTTTTAAACTCATATAGTCCTCCTTATAACGCTACCGATGAGCCAATCCCAAGAGGAGCTCCAGTTAAGTACCAAATAATTATAATTACTATAAATAAAGCTGTTGCAGCTAAAGCATATGGCATTTGATATTTAAGTGTTGTAAATAAATTTACAGATTTTTCTTCTTGGTTATATTTATCAATGTATGCTAAGTACACAACAAAATACGCAAAAAACGGGGTTAGTCCTAAAGTCGCTGTTTCACCTAAACGAAATATTAGTTGACTAAACTCAGGGGTTAAACCACTACTCATAAAAGCAGGAACCGCAAAGCTAGCAATAATAGGCCACTTTATAATTGATTGAGGTACTACTAGTGTAGCTATCATACTTATAAAAAACAATAAGATTATTAAGGGTAACCCAGTAAAACCAGAGGTTGTAATAAAATTTGCCATCCAAGTTATGAAAGTAACTCCTATATTTGTTTGTTTAAAAACACTAATTAAAGTCGCTGCTAAAAAAATTAACAGAAGTGGTTTTCCAATACCGTCCAGTGATGAACTTAAACTTTCCGCTACCTCTTTATTGTTATTAATCGTTTTAGCTCCTTTTCCATAAGATAGCCCGATTATAATAAAAAATACTGCTATTATAAATACATATCCTTGACTGAAAAAAGAATCATAACTAAATAATTTATCTATATATAATGCTTCTCTATAGTCTAGTAAATTTCCCGAAAAAGGTAAGTTTGGAATAATGTTATAAATGATGATTATTAAATAAAATAAACTCATCATTATTGCAAATATTATTCCTCTTAGGTGAGAATTTTTAATCTCATACTCTTCCTCTTCTTCCGCGTATTCATAAGGAGGAAGTTTTTTAGCCACAAATTTCTC
>CAZBGT010000029.1:0-6052 GCA_964491615.1 uncultured Muribaculaceae bacterium | reverse complement strand
ATAGCCACTCGTTATTTTTAATTAAAGTCTTAAAACCTTTATATATATTAAATGAATATAATGTATCCGATATTAAATATTGAACTTCTTCTTCGTTACTTTTAATTATCTTAATATCCTTCTCTGATAAGATATTAACATATCTTGCCCCTATTTTATATTCTAACCCATTATTATTTACATAAAAAAACTTTTGCTCACTAAGTAAACTACTCAACTCTTTATTGCTATAAGTTATGCCTTTGTTTATTTCTGATTTACCACTTCGAAGATATATTGTATACTCAACTTCATTTAATTTATCATAAACATATAATTTGTTTTTTTCATGTTTCATGTATTCTATATCAAAACTAATTTCGTGATTTAAATCTCTTTTAGTCACATTGCCGGTATTTATGTCAACCAAATAAAACGTTTTAAAGAAAAAATCTTCATCATAATTCGGGACGAATAAAAAATTATTAACTTGTTTGATTAAACTCGGATTATATTCATCCGTTTTTAAAAAGTTTAAATTTTTAACTTCTCCTTGATGAACAAAATTAAAACCGCGATAATTCCATAAAAAGAAATTATTGTTTTTTTCATAAATTGAATAACCTTCGCTAACGAAGGGTTCAATTTGATCCTCTACCTTTTCATATGCAAACAAATATGTTTTATTCGTTTTACATATTGGATAAAAATCTATCAATCCTTTTATATTTACGCATAACTTGTTTTCGTCATTATAAAATTCAAGCTCTTTTATTAAACCTCTTTTATATGAATAACCATCGTTAATGTTAAAAACAATTAAATCATCTTCGTGTTTTAATTCAAATGTAAAATAATCTTGTGGTTTTTTATAAGATTCAATAACCTTAATGTTTCCCACTTTGTATTCATATCTATAAGAGTTTTTTGTGTTATAAAATATATTAAATATAATAATTATTATAACCAAAAGTGTAATAATTATTAAATTTCTTTTCATTTTATTTTCCTAGTGAGCGACCATACTTCTTTTTAGCTTCCATCATAAACTGTGTCACTTCGGTTTCTATGGTAGGAAGGGCTCTTTTAGAGAGGTTTGATATCACTACGACCTCTTTTATAGTATCTATAGTAACTTTGCCCCAAATCAAGCCTCTATATACTTTTAAGTCATTATATAAGTCCGGAGTAATAGAAGTTAAAAAATATCCCCAAACTACACGTTTTTGTGCAATTAATAATCTTTTGTTAGTAATTACTACAGCACAAGTTTGAAATATATCATAAAATCGCTCATTTTTTTGACCCAAAAAAACAAATCTAACAGATTCCCCAGGATTTAAATGGTTTTGCGCTACTTCACAATGTCTTCTAAAACGCCACACAATACCACCGGGAAATACTTTTAAATATTTAAAAGCAAGATTACAAACGTTTGGTTTTCTACCCATTTTTCTCCTTAAATTGGTGGAGCAGACGAGAATTGAACTCGTGTCCAGTGCATCATAACACATAATATCTACAAGCTTAGTTTAATTTGAATTTTCCTTTACTATGGCTTAAACGAACCTATCATAAAGGTGAGTTTAGTAATTGTTCCAACATATTTCCTAAACATAAATATGTCTATATCTTATATTTTTTAAACCTTATTTTTAATCTATAAGAAAATTAAAGTAAGGTGCTCCCACGCTTAGGCGTATACAGGAGCGAAACTATATTCAGTCTCGTTAATTATTTTTTTGTACATTTATAGTATGTCTACTGCTTGCAATCATGCTTACAAATGCATGTCGAAACCTTACTGCCCCGCAGATATATTTTAACATGAATGGTTATTTTAGTAAATATTAAAAGATTTTGCTATTACTCTTGGGATTTAGAGCTAAAGTACTAAACTCCTTTTTTAAATACATTGGATAAGCTGCAATACCAACCATTGCAGCATTATCTGTGCAATATTGGATACTAGGAACGTATAAATTACCTAAATATTTATCAGTTAAATTTTTAACTTTATCCCTTAAGTAAAGATTTGCAGAAACTCCTCCGGCTAAAACAATATTTTTTACCTTAGTCTCCTTGATCGCTTCTTCTAAAACTTTTATTACTTGAAGAGTGGCATAATGTTGAAAGCTATAAGCAATATTTTCAATATCTAACTCTTCTTTCTTTTGATTTTTATTATGAACCAAGTTAATGACACTACTTTTAAGTCCGCTATAACTAAAATCATATTTGTTTTCTAATGTGGGCACTGGAAACTCATATTTTAATGAGCCAAATTCAGCCAACTTTTCAACACCAGGTCCTCCTGGATATGGAATACCAATAACCCTGGCAACTTTATCGAAACATTCACCTATCGCATCATCTAACGTTTTTCCTAGTGGTTCGAAAACATAACCATCTTTCATAATAGCTAACTCAGTATGTCCACCACTTATAACTAAAGCTAAAAGCGGATAACTTATTTCATTTTCAATTTTTGACGCATGAATATGCGCAATTAAATGATTTATTTTTATTAAAGGAACATCTAGTATATAAGAAACTGTCTTAGCAAACTCCACCCCAACAAGGAGTGAACCTAGTAGTCCTGGAGAATAAGATACCGCTACGGCATCTATATTTTTGATACATATTCCACATTTTTTAACAACCTCATCTAAAACTAAAGTAATGTTTTCAGTATGCATCCTTGATGCAAATTCTGGAACTACCCCTCCAAAACTCTCATGATGTTTTATCTGAGAGTTAGTAACGTTTATTAAAACTTCTTTACCGTTTTTCACTACTGCTATGCTTGTTTCATCACAAGTAGTTTCTACGGCTAAAATAAATACATCTTTTTCAATTTTTTTAAGCATTACTAGTCCATCTTCGTCTTTATAATAGTTTTTTCTTTTGTTCACTACTTTAAAACCATACTTAAAATACAAGTCAATTGCTTTTAAATTAGACTCCCTTACCTCTAAAATTGCAGTTTTGTTGTAATTAACTATAATATGTTCAAGTAGTTTAGAAGCGTATCCTTTCATTCTTCTTTTTTCATCTACAACTATATTTACTATATTAATCTCAATATCTAAATCTTCAATGTGAATAAAGGCTATTACTTTTTTGTCTTTTTCATATACAAAAACATGATTTGTTTTGCAGTTTAAATAACTTTCTAAATCATATTGCTTTTCATACTCAGGGTTTATTTGTTTCCCTAATATATATATCGAAGGAATATCTTCTTTATTAAATTCTCTAATCATTACCTATACCTATTTTTTTAACATAAATTGGATTAACCAAATGAGGGTTAGTACTTTCCTTTTTTAATGCGTGTTTTAACACTTTAATATAATCAACTTCTTCGATTTGAGTAATTTTATTTGATTTTGTGAAGTATTTATATTCATCATTATTAAAATATTTATATTCACCAATTAAATTATTTTGTTTATCAAAACTTCCTACAAAGTAACCATTTTTTTCTTTTAAAGAAATAGTTTTATCACCATTATTTAAAGAAACTGCTAATTCTTCTAGAGTTGTTATGGTTTTTATAGGAATATCCAATAAATATGCCATAGTCTTTGCAATAACCACGCCTAATCTAACTCCAGTAAATGATCCAGGTCCATTTACTACAACTATGTTATCTAATTTGTTATCTCCAACAACGCCCTTAATTGTAGGCATTATAAATTGACTCATACTTTTTTGATGTTCAATTTCTTTTATTGCAAACAAAGAGTGTTTCTTAAATAAGATGACACTTATTTTTTCTGAACAGGTATTTATGTATAAAGTAAACATTATAACACCGAAGAACAGATATCTTCGTATTTTTTACCGATTGGATTAAAAACCAATACTCTTATATTTTCATCAATTATTTTAAAAGAAATTTCAAGTCTTTCTTCTGGTAATATATCTTTTATAATATCTGCCCACTCTATTACAACTATTCCATTTTTTTCAAAATAATCAGCGATTCCGATGTTTTCTTCTTGTTCTTCAAGTCGATAAACATCCATATGAAATAAAGGCATCTCACCTTCATAATATTCTTTTATAATAGTGAATGTTGGACTAGTAATGGCTTCATCTATCCCAAGGGCTTTTGCTACGCCTTTAGTGAAAACCGTTTTACCACTTCCTAGTTCTCCGTTTAAACAAATTACCATGCCAGGGAATTTTTCGCTTTCGATGTTTTCAGCAACCGAAAAAGTATCTTCAATACTTCTTGATACATATTTATAATTCATTTTCTCACCTATAATAATTATATAAGATTATTTCAAAAAGTAAACTAAATAGCTTTATATTATTTCATCACTGTAAAACTCTGGATCGCAAGTTAAATTAATGTTTAAAGATTTTAGTGTTTTCAAGTCTCCGTTTTGAACAATATATGTTGAATGTGCATCGCAGTTATTTAATCTTTTTAGATTAGATAAAGCCTTTTCAATAACAGGGTTCGTCGGCGCAGATATAGATAACGCCGTTAACACTTCTTCTAAAGATAGTTCTTTCTTAGACTTTAAAGATAAAATAGATTCAATTACAACAGGACTAATTAAATCCATATTATCTGGAATCTTGGATAAATGTTTAATTGAATTTAAAACCATACTAGAAACAGGAGATAAATACTCTGTTTTCTTTCCAGTAATTATTTTTTTGGTTGTTAATTGTATAGCTATGGCATGATTTCCTGTTGATATTGCCTTTTTTCTAGCTGGAGCTACTACTTTTAAAAAATCTTGTTCAATATTTAACTCATTCATTAAAAGACTTATTCTTTGAGAGTTGTCCTCATCACTAATGGTTAATTTATAGTCACTTATTTCTTTGAAGTATCTCCTTACAATTTCTGCTTTAGCGGCTTCCATAACTCTTTCTTTATCGGTAATACATTTTGATAAAGTATTTATTCCCATCTCTGTTGGAGATTTATAAACCTTTTTTTTCATAATGTTGTGTAAAATACTTTGTAAAATAGGGAAATTCTCAATATCTCTATTGTAGTTTACCGCAGAGATTTTATATTTATCTAAATGGTATGGATCGATTAAAATAATATCTTTTAAGTTCATTGTCGCAGCTTCATATGCTAAATTAAGCGGATGTCTAAGCGGTAAATCCCAAACTGGAAACGTTTCATATTTTGCATACCCTGCATTTACATTGTGTAAATGCTCATGATAAAGCTGTGATAAACAAGTAGCTAGCTTACCACTGCTTGAACCTGGAGCGTTTACTAAAATAATCTTTTTATCAGTTTTTATAAACTCATTTTGACCATATCCTTCATCGGAAACGATTGTTTCTATATCATTCGGATAACCTTTTGTGTAAGTATGGACGTATGTTTTTATATTATGTCTTTCTAATTTTTTTCTAAATTTGTCAACGCTTTGTTCACCGTTATAAAGTGTAATAACAACAGAGTTTACTGTAAAGTTTAAGTCTCTAGATTTATTAATTAATTTAATGATTTCGGTGTCATAAGTTATTTGATAATCAGAGCGATATCTTTTTTTCTCTATATCAACAGCTTTAATACAATAAATTATTTCAATATCGTTTTTTAACTCTTCTAAAGCCTTTATTTTAGTATCAGGTGAAAAACCGGGAAGCACCCTCGATGCATGAGTGTCATCAAAAAGTTTACCCCCTACTTCAAGGTAAAGTTTATCAAAATTCTTCAATCTTTTTTTGATTTCTTGGCTTTGTAATTTAATGTATTTTTTTTGATCAAAAGCTTGAATTTTTATCACCTTTTTCTACATAAATAATATCATAGATAAGAATAACTTTCAAAAATTATTGCAAAAAAAAATTGGCGAATACCTATTTTCACGAATTGCTATCGTCGGCGTTTTAGGGTTTAACTTCTCTGTTCGGGATGGGAAGAGGTTTATCACCTAAGCAATAATCACCAATTTAATAATTTTGTTCTTTAAAAACTGATAATGTAAATTGACTCATAATTAAAAAATAGTTAAATCCTCGATTTATTAGTACTAGTCAGCTCAACGTATCACTACGCTTCCACCTCTAGCCTATCAAC
>CAZBGT010000028.1:0-6169 GCA_964491615.1 uncultured Muribaculaceae bacterium | reverse complement strand
GACAAAAAAAAAAAAAAGATAAAACAAGTAGAAAAAGATGATGAAGATTTAATAAATATTTTCGATACATTAAATCCGCTTCAATATATTTTATATATTAGTAAAATCGGAGACTTAAAAGTAGAATACATTATTAAATCGACAGAAAATGACTATTATGATAATATAACGTTAGATTAAGGAGAAATATGGAAATAAGTGAATTAGAATTTATTCAAGCAATTGATAAGATGAAAGATAAACTTTCTCAAGTAAGAGCGGGTAGAGCAAACCCTAATATTTTAAATGATGTAAAGGTAATGTATTATGGAAATTTAACACCATTAAATACAGTGGCGAATATTACAGTGCCAGATTTTAAGAATATATTTATAAAACCTTTCGATAAATCAACTTTAAAAGAAATTGACAAAGCTCTAAATGAAGCTAATTTAGGAATATCTCCAAATAATAATGGGGAAATAATTATTTTAACATTCCCAGATTTAACTGAAGAAAGAAGAAAAGAGTTTGTTAAACAAGCAAAACAAGTTGGAGAAGAAGGTAAAATAGCCCTTAGAAATGTTAGACAAGATTTAAAAGACGATATTTTAAAAGCTGAACTTTCTGAAGATGAAGAAAGAAGAATGTTAGATGAACTTCAAAATATTGTAAATAAGTATAATAAATTAGTAGATGATGAAATACATTTAAAGGAACAAGAACTTATGTCAATATAAGTTCTTTTTAAAATTATGAAAAAATTAAAAATAGTATTCATGGGGACTCCCCAAATAAGTATTCCTTCTTTAAGTTCTTTAATTGAACACGAAGAAGTTTTATGTGTTGTAACTAATGTAGATAAATTAGTTGGTAAAACTAAAAAGAACATAAATTCTGAAGTAAAACAATTTGCTTTAAAAAACAATATAGAAGTAGTTCAGCCTAATAACTCCACAGAGCTTTATCAAAGTTTAGTAAATAAAGATATAGATTTAATTATAACTTTTGCTTACGGAAGTATTATAAAAAAAGAAGTTTTAGAATTACCGAAACTTGGAGCTATTAATATCCACACTTCATTACTACCTAAGTATAGAGGAGCTGATCCCATAACTTGGGCTATTTTAAATGGTGAAGATAAAACTGGAATAACTATTATGGAAATGAATGAATTCATGGATGAAGGAGATATTATTTTATCTGAAGAAACTGTAATAGAAAAAGACGATAATTATGAAACCTTATATAATAAGTTAAGTAATCAAGCAGTGCCAATGTTAAATAAAGTTTTAAATGATTTTAAAAACAATTCTATAATGAAGGTTCCACAAGAACATAATTTAGCTACATATACCAGAAAAATCACAAGAGAAGATGAACACATTTCATTTAATGATAATGTTTTTAATATTCATAATAAAATAAGAGCACTTTATCCAAAAGCTTATATTAATATAAATGGTATTGAAGTTAAGATTTTAAAAACTAATTATGAACTAAAATCAAATCCAAAAGTAGGTAAGGTTAGTTTAACTAAAAACGACTTTACCGTTGAAGGTAAAGATGGAATCATAAACTTACTTATTGTTAAACCGTTTTCTAAAAAAGAAATGGAAATAAAGAGTTATTTAAATGGTTTAAATAAAGAAAATGTTATAATAAGTTAAGGAGAGAAATGAAAAATATCATTTTAGTAAATTTAGTTACAACCGTCAGGGTAGCAGGTATATTTTTATTAATACCTGTTTATAATATATATGGTGCTTTCTGGACTGCGGTTTTAGCAGCAGTTTGTTTTTTCACGGATTATTTAGATGGTTATCTAGCTAGAAAATTAAATGCTGGAACTTTTTTTGGAAGCTTATATGATAGCGTAGCGGATAAAGGTTTTAGCATAGTTGGTTTTATTTTAATATTTAAAATATCAGTTCTAGCTGTAATACCTCTTATTTTAGAAATACTTATTTTTACTTTAAGTTTCATAAGAGTAAGATTTAATCAAAGTATTAAAACAAAACAAATCGGAAGAATTAAAACAGTTGTTCTAGCTTTAACTATTGTGATATTTTTACTCTTAACACTAACTTATGATTTAAGTAATATTTATTTATCAATCGCAATATTCTTACCATTAATTGTTTATCAAATCGCAACATTTACTACATATCTAACTGACTTTATAAAACAACCTAAAATTACTGGTGAAAGAAAAAGTGCATTTAAAAAAGCATTGAAAAGTATGCAAAATAAATGGTTTTCTCCGGAGTATTTTAAAAAGTATAATAATAAAAGTTATTTAGATTTATTCAAAAAGGATTCTAATGAATAATATATTTGATTTTACAAAAAGTGACCTTTCAAAATTGTTTGATAAAAAATATCAAGCAGCCCAAGTATTTAACTGGCTTTATAAAAAAAGAGAATTTAATTTTGAAAAGTATTCTAATGTTTCTAAGAAATTAAAAGAACATTTAAAAAACAACTTTTTTATTTCAAGTTTGGAAGTAATAAAAAAAGAAGTGGATAAAGATGTAGTTAAAATTCTTTTTAAGTTGGAAGATAAATCTCTTATTGAGACTGTTTTAATGAAACATAGTTATGGGAACTCTATATGTATTTCTACTCAAGTAGGATGTAATATGGGTTGTTTGTTTTGTGAAAGTGGTAAACTAAAAAAACAAAGAGATTTAACTACTGCAGAAATGATTTTGCAAATTCTTTTAATGGAAGAAATTACCAAGACGAAAATTAAAAGTGTAGTCATCATGGGGATAGGAGAACCATTTGATAATTATGAGAATTTAGTTAAATTTCTAAAAATTATTAATGATAAAGATGGTCTTGATATAGGATCTAGAAAAATTACTGTTTCAACCTCAGGTATCGTTCCTAAAATAAAAGAATTTGCTAAGCTAGGATTACAAGTGAATTTAGCAATTAGCCTGCATAGTCCCTTTGATGAAATTAGAAGTAGTATAATGCCTATTAATAAAGTGTATAATTTAAGTCAATTAGTTGAGTCTTTAAAAGAGTATCAAGCCCTAACTAATAGACGAATTACTATAGAATATGTTATGCTTAATATGATAAATGATAGTAAAAAAGATGCTATGAAGCTAGTTAATTTATTAAAAGGATTAAATGTTTATGTAAATTTAATACCATACAACTCAACTAGTGGAGTTTATAAAGCTTCTAGTAAAGAAACAATAAAAGAATTTTATCAAATATTAAAAGAAAATCTTATAGATACAACTATTAGAAAAGAAATGGGTAGCAACATAAACGCTGCTTGTGGACAATTAAGGAGTAAAAATGAAAACATATTACCTAACTGATACTGGTAAAGTAAGAAGCCATAATGAAGATTCAGTAACAATTTTAAAAAACAGTTCAGATGAATATCTACTTGTAGTAGCGGATGGAATGGGTGGACATAGAAAAGGTGAAGTTGCGTCATCTTTAGTAATAACTCATTTAGGAAAAGAATTTGCTAAAACACCATCACTAGGTACTAAATTAGATGCTGTCAATTGGTTAAACGAACATATTATAGAAATAAATAGAGAAATACAAGAATATGCGAAAACTCATGATGATTCAACAGGGATGGGTACTACTGTTGTTTTAGCCATTCTTACTAAAGAATATTTAATATTTGGTAATATTGGTGATTCAAGTGGTTATATTATTAAAGATAAAAAATTACATAAAGTAACAAAAGATCATACATTAGTAAACTTATTATTAGACGCTGGGAATATTAGTGAAGAAGAAGCTAAAACTCATCCTAAGAAAAATGTTTTAATGAAAGCTTTAGGAGTTGGCGAAACACCCGAGATGGATATTTATGGTGTTGATGTTAGTTATGAAGGAGTTTTACTTTGCAGTGATGGATTAACGACAATGCTTCCAGATGATCAAATAGAAAAAGTTTTAAATGAGAAATCTTTAAATATAGAAGAAAAGGTAAAAAAATTAATTTTAAAATGCAATGCTAGAGGAGCAACAGATAATATTTCAATCGCTTTATTAGAAAAGGAGACAAGTACTAATGATAGCTAAAGGGGATAAAATTAGTGATAGATATCAAATAATAAAAAACATTGGTGAAGGTGGAATGGCTAATGTATTTTTAGCTTATGACACAATTTTAGAAAGAGAAGTCGCTGTTAAAGTTTTAAGAGGGGATTTAGCAACAGATGAAAAATTTGTTCGCAGGTTCCAAAGAGAAGCGCTTTCAGCCTCAAGCCTTAGCAATCCAAATATAGTTGAGGTATACGACGTTGGTGAAGACAATGGCGAGTATTACATTGTTATGGAATATGTTGAGGGAAAACATCTTAAACACTTAATTAAAAAAAGAGGTAAGTTAACCCCGACCGAAGTTGTAGATATCGCATTGCAAATTACAAATGGTTTATCAGTAGCGCATGAATCTTATATAATACATAGAGATATAAAACCACAAAACATTTTAATAATAGATAATGGTATTGTAAAAATAACAGATTTTGGTATCGCTGTTGCGATGAATGCGACACAACTTACTCAAACAAATTCTGTTATGGGAAGCGTACATTATTTACCACCAGAACAAGCTATGGGTAAATCAGCAACATTACAAAGTGATATTTACTCAATTGGGATTTTGCTATATGAATTAACTACGGGTAAACTTCCTTATACAGGTGAAAACGCTGTTGAAATAGCATTAAAACATTTAAAAGAAGACATTCCGGATGTGCAACAAGAAGCAAGTAATATTCCCAATAGCTTAGCAAACATTATTAGAAAAGCAACGGCTAAAAATCCTAAAAATAGATATAATGATGCTGGGGAAATGTATGAAGATTTAAAAACCTGTCTTAGTGATGATAGAAAAGAAGAAGCAACAATTAAATTTAAATATCCTGAAATAGATTATGATGAAACAAAAGCTTTAAAAATAATTAAACCAGAAAAAGATAAAAAGAAAAAAGAAGATCTTAAAGATGATGAAATAATTGCTAAAAAAATTACCAAAAAAGATTTAGATAAAGAACAAAATAAAATGCTGATTATGCTAGGTATAATATTTACCAGTTTAGTTGTAATAATAACTACGGTTGTTTTATTAATACCTAAAATGACTGCTTCTACTCAAGTAATAATTCCCGATGTAAGTGGGCTATCGTCCGAAAAAGCAATTTCAAAATTACAAGATAAAGGTTTCGTAGTTTCAGACACTATTATTGAAGAATCATCTAGTAAATATGAAGAGGGGTTAGTAATTAAAACCAATCCTTTAGCTGGAACGAAACGAAAAAAAGGTTTTGAAGTTAAATTATATATTTCAACTGGCAGTAGTGAACTAGTCGTTGAGGATTACACCGGAGAAAACTATGCTTTAATTAAAGGAAAATTAGAAGCTTTTGGGATGCAAGTGTTAATCGAGAAATTAGAAGTAGACACAACTGAAACAAAATATGAAGAAAACATTGTTATAGATCAATCAGTAGAAGCAGGAGAGACATTAACTGAAGGAGATATTATAACTTTATATATACCTAAGTTAGATAACAAATATCCTGACTTTTATGAAGAGGGTTATACTTTAGAAGAGGTAAAGCTGTGGGCAGAAGAAATGGGACTTAATTTTAGCTTTACAAATAAAGTATCTCAAGAAACTCCAGGTACAATATTAACTCAAAGTAGACCAGCAGGAACTACTGTGATAAGTGGAGCAACATTACGTGTTGAAGTTGCGGTACTTGATACAAACGAAGGCGAAGAAGAAATTGATGATTGTGATGGACTATGTTAAAAAAAGGTCTTATTTCTAAAATTGTTAGTAATTTATATACTGTTAATGTTAAAAATAAATCCTACGAAGTAAGATTAAGAGGTAAATTTAGACATGAAAATATTACTCCCTTAGTAGGAGATAGAGTAATGTTTAATAGTGAAGAGAAAATTATAGAAGAAATTTTGCCAAGAACAAATGAGTCTATTAGACCTAGAGTGGCGAATATCAATAATGTTTTAATAATTTCATCTCTAACAGAACCCAAATTATCATTTACAATGTTGGATAGATTAATCTTAATTTATGAATCTTTAAACATAAAACCAGTTTTAATATTTACTAAAAAAGATTTATTAAATAAAGAAGAATTTAATAAATTAAAAAAGCAAATTGATTATT
>CAZBGT010000027.1:0-6366 GCA_964491615.1 uncultured Muribaculaceae bacterium | reverse complement strand
ACTCTTTAAATATTA
The DNA here is from genome assembly GCA_964491615.1 of uncultured Muribaculaceae bacterium. Classification (GTDB taxonomy): domain Bacteria; phylum Bacillota_I; class Bacilli_A; order RF39; family UBA660; genus CAKOSP01. The sequence goes on along the minus strand of CAZBGT010000027.1, from coordinate 6,351 downwards.
TTAACGAAAAACTTGATTTTGTAAAATAGGTAATAAATAGTCTTCAACAAAATAAAATAAATTCAAAATTATATGTAATCTATAACAATAACGAAGATTATGATTTGATAAAAAACATTCTTAAATTAAATGCTTTACAAAATGAAGATTTAGACAGCATTAATATCAAAAAATTAAACTTCGATATAACTCTTTTTTACGAAGAAAATAAAAATGTTAATGAAGAAGAACTAAAAAACATTGTTAAAAAAATAAAAGAATCAATTAAAAGAAAAGAAGGGTTGCTAACTAATTCGAATTTCACAAACAAAGCTCCTAAAGAATTAATAGAAAAAGAAAAGAAAGAACTTCAAAAACTACAAGAAGAGCTAAAAAATTTAGAAACTGAAAAATAGTTTCTTTTTTTACAAACAAATTAGCAATAAGTGTTGACAAGTGCCAAAATGTTGTTATAATGTATATTAGCAGGTTAATGAAAGGAGTGCCAAAGAACATGGCTGGTCGAAAAAAAGAATTATTAAAAGTAATAGTAGAAACTTATATTAAAACAGTTAAACCTGTTTCTTCAAATGAGTTAGTTAAGAAGTTTAAATGTTCTAGCGCGACTTTGAGAAGTGAGATGGCCGAATTAGAATCATTAGGGTATTTAGAAAAAAACCATATTTCAAGTGGTAGAGTTCCCAGTGATGAAGGTTATAAATATTATGTAAATAATTTAATGGAACCTGATAAATTAACTGGCAGTGATGTATTAAAGTTACAAAAGATATTTTCTAATAAAGAATTAATTATCTCAGACGTAATTCAAAAAAGCATGGACATTATTAGCGAATTAACTAATTACACAAGTGTTGTTTTAGGTAAGAGCAGTGATGATAATTTGCTTAAAAAGGTAGATATAATTAATTTAGGTAACAATAACATAATTGCTTTAGTCGCTACTGATAAAGGAATTGTAGAGAGTAAAAAATATACTCTTGATGCGGATACTAATATATTAGAGATTATTAAAGTAAGTGAAATAATTAATAATTTATTAATTGATACACCAATTTCTAAAGTAAGCGAGAGGTTAGAGTTTGAAATAAAACCTATAGTAATTCAAGAAGTTAAGAAACACGAAGCAATTTATAAAATATTTTATTCTGCTTTAACTGATTTTGCAAAAGACTCATCAAACTTCCATGTTAGTGGAAGAAGTAAAATAATTAATCACCCAGAATATCAAAATGTTGAAGATTTATTAAAAATTACTACAAAACTAGAAGATGTAAAGAGCTTAAAAAAAATGGTAAAGAATTCAACGGATGATGTTAGTATATATATTGGTAGTGATAGTGATATAGATTCAAATATTTCAGTAATCAAAAAAAAATATTCTGCTGAAGGAGAAGAGGGAGTAATAGCTATACTTGGACCTAGAAGAATGGAATACAAAAAAATAGTAGGGTTATTAAAATATATTGAAGATGCTATTGATGAAAGGACAGAAAAAGGAGAATAATGGAAGAAATAAAAAAACAAAAATCAAAAAAATCCAATAAAGTTAATGAACTTGAAGAATTAAAAAACAACTTCGAACAACTTAATGAAAAATTTTTAAGAACTTTAGCGGATATGAAAAATCAAAGAAGAATTCATGGTGAAGAAATTGACCGTATAAGAAAATATGAAGGAGAATTATTAATTTTAAAATTGTTAGATGTAGTTGATGATTTTGAAAGAGCGATAACCACACCTTCAAATTTAACAGATGAATTAAGGAAATTTCTAAATGGTTTTGAAATGATTTATGCTGGTTTAGTCTCCGTTTTAAAAGAAATGGGAGTACATGAAATTGAATGTTTAAATGAAACATTCGATCCAAATATAGCAGAAGCTATTTTAACAGAAAAAGTAAAAGATAAAGAAAGTGACATTGTAATTGATATATTATTAAAAGGATATAAATATAAAGACAAAGTACTAAGACCTGCAAAGGTTAAGGTAAGTGAATAAGAAAGGATGATGATATTATGTCTAAAATAATAGGAATAGATTTAGGTACTACCAACTCATGTGTAGCAATACTAGAGGGTGGAGAACCTAAAATAATTAACAACGCGGAAGGAAATAGAACAACTCCATCAGTTGTAGCGTTTAAAGGTGAAGAGGAATTAGTAGGAGAGGTTGCTAAAAGACAAGCTGTTACTAATGTTCAAAATACGATCTCTTCAGTTAAAAGGCTGATGGGTACAAAAGAAAAATTAGAGGCGAACGGAAAAACGTATACGCCAGAAGAAATTAGTGCCAAAATATTAGGTAAGCTTAAAGCTGATGCAGAAGCTTATTTAGGTCAAAAAGTAACTAAAGCTGTAATCACAGTACCAGCTTATTTTAATGATGCTGAAAGACAAGCAACTAAAAACGCAGGTAAAATTGCTGGTTTAGATGTTGAAAGGATCATAAACGAGCCAACAGCAGCAGCTCTTTCATACGGTTTAGATAAGCTAGATAAAAATCAAACTATTTTAGTTTATGACTTAGGTGGGGGAACGTTTGACGTTTCAATACTAGAACTAGGAGATGGAGTTTTTGAAGTTAAATCAACAAGTGGTAATAATAAACTTGGTGGAGATGATTTTGATGAAACATTAGCAAAATATATTACAGAAGAGTTTAAAAAAGAAAACGGAGTAGATTTATCAAAAGATAAGATGGCTATGCAAAGAGTTACAGATGCAGCAGAAAAAGCCAAAAAAGAGCTTTCTAGTGTAACTACAACTCAAATAAGTTTACCATTCATAACTCAAACTAATGATGGTCCTATCCATTTAGAAATGAATTTAACTAGAGCTAAATTTGAAGGCTTATGTAAAGATTTATTTGATAAAACTTTAGAGCCAGTTAAAAAGTCATTAAAAGATGCAAAATTAACTAAAACTGATATTGATAAAGTAATTTTAGTAGGAGGATCTACAAGAATTCCTTATATTCAGGAATTAGTTAAAAAAGAATTAGGTCAAGATCCATCTCAAGGAGTTAATCCAGATGAAGTAGTTGCAATGGGTGCAGCTATTCAAGGTGGGGTTTTAACAGGGGAAGTTGACGATATTGTATTATTAGACGTAACACCTTTATCACTAGGAATTGAAACATTAGGTAATGTTATGACTGTATTAATACCAAGAAACACAACAATACCTACGAGTAAAGCACAAGTGTTTTCTACAGCAGTTGATAACCAACCAGCGGTAGATGTTCATGTACTTCAAGGTGAAAGACCAATGGCAACGGATAACAAAACATTAGGTAATTTCCAGTTAGGAAATATTTTACCGGCTAAAAGAGGAGTTCCTCAAATTGAAGTAAAATTTGATATTGATGCTAATGGAATTGTTAATGTAACAGCTAAAGACCTAGCAACCAATAAAGAACAATCGATTACAATTACATCTTCAACTAGTTTAACTGATGATGAAATCGATAAAATGGTTAAAGAAGCTGAATCTAATAAGGAAGCTGACTTAAAGAAAAAAGAAGAAGCTGAAATAAGAAACAATGCAGACGCTGCGATTTTCACTACAGAAAAAGCTCTTGAGGACTTAGGAGAAAAAGTAAGTGAAAATGAAAAGGAAAAAGCTACTAAATTAATCGACGAATTAAAAAAAGACCTTGAAGGCGAAAACATTGAAATGATAAAAGCACAAACAGAAGAATTAAACAAATTAGCAATGGATTTAGCGGCAAAAGTATATGAAGAAGCTGCAAAAGCAAATGAAACAGAAAATCCTGAAACTGAAACTGCTGAAGCTGAAGTAGTAGAAGACGCAGAATTTGAAGAAACAAAATAAGGTTCTAGTATCTAGAACCTTATCTATTATGAAAGGACAACATGAACAAAAAAGATTATTATGAAATACTTGGCGTTTCTAAAGATGCTACTGATGCTGAAATAAAATCGGCTTTTAGGAAATTAGCTAAAGAACATCACCCAGATGTTTCTAAAAGTCCGGATGCTGAAGCAAAGTTTAAAGAAATAGGCGAAGCTTATGCAGTACTCTCAGATCCTCAGAAAAAACAAAATTACGATAATTTTGGTTCTGCTGATATGGGCTCTGGTCAACATGGAGGTTTCAGCGGATTTGACCCTGGGGATATTAATTTAGATGACATTTTAAGAAGTGCTTTTGGAGGTTTTGGAGGCTTCGGAGGATTTGGAGATTTTTCCAGTTCTCCTAATTATAGAAGTTATAAAGGTGAAGATATTCTTGTAAGTGTAAAACTCACCTTTGAGGAAGCTGTATTTGGTGTTAAAAAAACTATAAAAGTAAACCTGGAAGAAGGTTGTCATAAGTGCGAAGGCGTTGGAGGATTTGGTTCTTCAACTTGTTCTACATGTGGAGGAAGAGGTAGAGTAATTGAGAGATTAGTTTTTCTTCAAACCGAGACTACTTGTCCAACTTGTAAAGGAAGCGGCAATACTTATAAAGATTCATGTTCAACTTGCAGCGGAGGAGGAATTTTATTAAAAGAAAAGAAAATAGAAGTAACTATTCCGCAAGGGGTTGATAAAGATACTAAACTTAGATTAAGAGAAAAAGGTCACCAAGGTATAAATGGTGGTGTAAGAGGAGATATTTATATTAAATTTAATATAATCCCACACCCAATATTTGAAAGAATTGGCAATGATATTTACCTTGAAGTGCCAATAACAGTTTCTGAAGCTGCATTAGGGGTTAAAAAACAAATTCCTACTTTATACGGAAATGTTTTATTAAATATAAAGCCTGGTGTACAAAACTATACTAAACTTAAATTAAAAGATAAAGGTGTAAAACAAGCGAATTCTTTAAGAATAGGAGATATGTATGCAGTTATTAACATTATTGTTCCTAGAAAACTTTCTAAAGAAGAAAAAGCCTTATTTAAAAAGTTAGATGAGTTAACTTTAAATAAAGAAGAAGAGTTTAAAACCTTCAACAAACACATTTGACAAAATATGTAGATAGATATAAACTTTAACTATGAGATTAAGATATAAATTAACACTTTCTTTTACAGGTATTTTAGTGATTGGATCAATCATAGTTTTATTAGCTTATTTTATTTATTATAAAATTAGTAGTGAGACCACATTAATTGTTGAGTCTCCTTTTTCAATTAATTATGCTCAAACTTCAAAAATAAATGAGTATAATTATAAAGATGTTACTTTTTCAGTGACGAATGATTCAGAGGAAGAAAGTTATTACTATATATCGTTTATTAATTCATTTAGTGGTGCAGAGATTCCTTACGAACTTCAAAACAAAAACAAAGTTGTAGCTCAAGGAATTTTAAAGGATCAAGACATTTTAACATTTGTTGAGCTAAGCCCTTTTGAAACGCATAATTACACACTTAATTTTTATCCTAAACATAAAGATATATTTAAAACTGAAATTATCGTAAAAAAGGAAAAAAATCAAAATAATACATTCGCTGATGTAATATTAAAACATAATACAATTTTAAACGATCCCATTACAAAAGTAGCAGAAGAAATATCTTTTTCTAACGAAGGTTTAATCATTGACAATGATCCAGATGGCTATACTTACTACTTTAGAGGACTTACTGAAAACAATTATGTTTATTTTGCAGAAAAGACTTGGAGAATTGTAAGAATAAATGGAGATGGTACGACTAAATTAGTTTTGGATAACATTATTGAAGAAGCCTTATCATCATATTCTAAAACAAATAGTAAAATTTTTGCTGAGTCAGACATTTTAAAATATTTAAATAATTGGTATTTAGAAAATTTAAATAAATATGATGATTTGATTATAGCTAATAATTATTGTCACGATAATTCTACAATAGATAATGACTATGCTGGATATGATAGAGCTAAAACTAGCTACATAGCAACATTTAGTTGCCTAGGTGAGGAAGTTAACTCTAAAATTGGTTTACTTACTATTGATGAAATGTTATATGCAGGTTATTCCACTAAAAAGGTAAACGATGAAACATATTTGTATATTAAAAATCAAAAAGAGGAATATTATTTAATGACCCCTGCTAAAACATCAAATAATTCTTTAGTTTTATTTACGATAAACACCAACAATAAAATATCTGATACAGTAACAGCGGATTTGTATCGTGCAATTAGACCAGCAATTAATATATCAAAAAATGCATTAGTAGGAGGAACTGGTACGGAAACAGACCCTTATATTATAAAAGGTTTAATAGAATAATAAATAAAAATATGTTATTCTTTTAGTAGTGAGGTTTATGAAAATTTTAATTGATATTGCGGATTTATTTAAAACATTTGAATTTTTGGATTACATTTTATTTTTTGCTGTAATTCTT
>CAZBGT010000026.1:0-6457 GCA_964491615.1 uncultured Muribaculaceae bacterium | reverse complement strand
ATATAAATGATTTATTAGAATTAATTGAAGATAGAAGTGATATATTAACCACGACTGGTTTTTTATATCAAAAAACTATTTATAAGTTGAGGGAAGATTAATGATAGAATTACTCGCTCCGGCAGGGGATTTAGAAAGATTAAAGATTGCCTTTACTTACGGAGCTGATGCTGTTTATATCGGAGGCAAAAATTTTAGTTTAAGAGCTAATGCTTTAAATTTTTCGCTTGAAGATATGAAAAAAGGTGTTGAATATGCTCATAAATTAAATAAAAAAGTTTATGTAACAGTTAATATTGTTTTTCATAATGAAAATCTAGATGGGTTAGATGAGTATTTAATTTATTTAAATACTATAAAAGTTGATGGAATAATAGCTAGTGATATAGTAGTTTTAGAAAGAGTTAAAGAATTAAAATTAGATTTATTCATAGTATTATCTACTCAAGCAAGTGTATTAAATCATGAGACTGTGAAATTTTATCAATCATTAGGTGTAAAAAGGATCGTATTAGCTCGAGAAGCTTCGAAAAAAGATATAGAAACTATCATAAAAAATACTGGAGTGGAGGTCGAAGCTTTTATTCATGGGGCTATGTGCATTTCATTTAGTGGAAAATGTGTAATGTCCAATATAACTACTAATAGAGATGCAAATCGTGGTGGGTGTGCTCAAGTTTGTCGTTTTGTATTTAACGTTAATGATTTACCCAATTTTAATATGATGGCAAAAGATTTAAATATGGTTACTAATATTAAAGAAATGATTGATGTAGGTGTCATTTCTTTTAAAGTTGAAGGAAGAATGAGAAGTATTTATTATATCGCAACGGTTATAAGTACATATCGTGCAATAATTGACAAAGTTTTAAATAATACATTATCTAAAAATGATGTGAAATATTATTTAAATATTTTAAATAGAGTAGCAAATAGAGAAAGCAAAGAACAATTCTTCAGTTCAAAAACTGATTACAACGATCAATATTTTTCGGAAAGAAAAGAAGAAACCAACAAAGATTTTTTAGGGATTGTAAAGAAATATAAAAACAACTTTATTTATTTAGAGCAAAGAAATTATTTTAAAAAAGGAGATAACGTTGAATTTATGCTGCCAAATGGGGAAATCATTAAATATAAGGTAGATAAAATAATAAACGAATTGGATGAGGAAATAGAAGTTGCTAACCATCCTTTGATGAAAATAAAATTACCATTTCATAAAGAAATTCCTCAACACTCGATGATGCGTTTTTGTTCGATTGACAAAGATGAATATATATAGTAATATGCCTTTTACACTCTTAAATTAAAGAGTAAGGAGATGATTATGACTAAAGAAAATTGTGTTTTAACTCCAGAAGGTTACGTTAAGTTAGAAGAAGAGTTAAATGAGTTTAAAAATATAAAAAGACCTGAAGTAATTGAGGCATTAAAAGATGCTAGATCTTTAGGTGATTTATCAGAAAATGCTGATTATGATGCAGCGAGAAATGACCAAGCTCAAATAGAGGCCAAAATAAAAGAACTAGAATTTAAATTAGCAAACTGCACTATTATTGATAATAAAAAATGCAAAGATAAAGTTTGTTTAGGTTCTACTGTAACAATCGAATACGATGATAAAACTACTGAAGAATATAAAATAGTTGGATCACTTGAAACTGATTTATTTAACAACAAAATTTCAATCGAATCTCCAATAGGTAGAGCGTTATTAGATAAAAAAGCTGGAGATGTAGTAGAAGTTGAAAGTCCTAATGGCACATTTAAAATAAAAATTTTAAAAGTTATGTAAAATGCTAAATGTTTAGCATTTTAATTTGAAATGAACACTAAAATAATGTATACTAATAAGTGTTGAAGAAAAGAGGTATTATGGCACAAAATGTAAAAGAAGTTGAGGTAAAACTTACAAAAGAATGGACTAATGCAATTGATAAAGCATTTGAAGCAGAAAAGAAAGATATAAAAGTAGATGGTTTTAGAAAAGGAGCGGTTCCAAAAGATATATATCTTAAAAAATTTGGAATTGAATCTTTATATGACAAAGCAATTAATGTAGTTATGGACGAAGCATATAAAAAAGCAATGGAAGAATCAAAGGTAGTTCCTGTTATTCAACCATCTGTAGATATTACTGGTATAAGTGATACAAATATAATTTTTAAGTTTAAATTTGTTTCTAAGCCTGAAGTAACATTGGGCAAATATAAAAAACTAGGTTTGAAAAAAGAAAAAGCATCTGTATCTAAAGAAGAATTAGAAAAAGAAATTGAAGCTTTAAAATTAAGATTTGCTGAGGCAGTAGTTAAAAAAGGAAAAGTGGAAAATGGTGATACTGCTGTAATTGATTTTAAAGGTTTTGTTGATAATGAAGAACTTGAAGGTGGAAGCGGTAATGATTTTCCATTAGAAATTGGTTCAAATAGTTTCATACCTGGGTTTGAAGAAAAACTAATCGGCTCCAAAGCTGGAGATAACTTAACACTGGATTTAAAATTCCCAGAGAATTATGTAGAACATTTAAAAAACAAAGATGTAACATTTGAAGTGTTAGTTAAAGAAGTAACAACTAAAAAACTTCCAGAGCTAGGTATAGAGTTTTATAAAGATTTAGGTTATGAAGATATTTCAACAGAGGAAGAGTTTAAAACCAAAGTTAAAGAAAGCATCAAAAATTCTAAAGAAAGCGAAATCAACAATAAGTTTATTGACCTATGTTTAGAAGAAGCTTGTAAAAATATGAAAGTAGAAATAAATGATGAAATTGTACATGAAGAAATTCATAGAATGATTCATCAATATGAAGATCAGTTAAAAATGCAAGGTATGGATTTAAATACATATTTTCAAATGACTGGAACTACTCAAGAAGATTTAGACAAGCAAATGAAGCCTGAAGCTTTAAAAAGAGTAAAGTATAGATATTTACTTGAAGAAGTTGCTAAATTAGAAAACTTTGAATTTACTGATAAAGAAGTTGATAAAAAGATAGAAGAATTAGCTACCAATTACGGTATAACTCCAGAAGAGTTAATTAAAGCTTACGGAGATAAAGAAGTAATTAAATATGATATGAAAATGCATAAAGCTATTGAAACATTAACCGAAGAGTAACAAAAAACGTCTAAAGACGTTTTTTTCTTTACTTTAAGCTTATAAAAATATATAATAAAACATAAATGTTTGGGGGATATATAATGAGAGAAAACTATTTAGTTTTATTATTGAAAGAATTAGTAATTCTACCAAATCAAGAAATCAAGATTGAATTAATATCTGAAATTAGTAAAGATATCATTAACAAATCTATTTTAGAGTTTGAAAAAAAGGTATTTATAGTTGCACCAATGAACGATGATGAAAAGTCGCCGGATATAAATGACTTACCTAAAATAGGAGTTGTAGCACAGATTAAAAGCAGTCTTGCTTTATCTAATGGAAACTTAAGATTAGTATTAAGAGGAATAAAAAGACTAGTAGTAAAAAACTATATTCAAAAAGATGAATATTTATCTGCTCATACAGAAGATATAGTACTTCCTAAATTTAACCCAAGTGAAGAAAAAGCAGTTAGAAGAAAATTAAAAGCTTCTTTAAAAAAATATATTGAAAATAACTCGTTAGCATCAAACAGTATTTTAGCTGTGATTAACACAAACGATTCATTAAATAAGTTAACCGATATTATTACGGTATTTTTACCATTCGATAAAGATAAGAAACAACAATATGTTGAAATCATTAACCCTTTAATTAGAGGTAAAAATTTAATAAAAGATTTAGAAAAAGAATTAGAGATCCTAAAAATTGAAGAAGAAATAGAAGAGAATCTAAGATTTAAATTAGTAGAAAAAGAAAAGGAATATTTACTTAGAGAAAAATTAACTGAAATAAAAAAAGCTTTAGGTGAAGAGCATACAAACGAAGAAGAGTACGAAAAGTACATAAAGTTATTAAATACTTTAAAACTAAACTCTCAAACATTTATAAAACTAGAAAACGAGATAAATAAATATAAAAGTTTATCTAAAGAATCACCAGAACTTGCAATATTAAAAAACTATTTGGATACAGTTTTAAATTTACCGTGGAATAAAGTTTCTAAAGAGGAAACCAATCCTAAGAAAGTAAATGTACTATTAAATAAGAGTCATTATGGTTTAGATGAAATTAAAGAGCGAGTTGAAGAATACATTGAAATAAAAAACATTAAAAAACACTCTAAAACTCCGATTATGTGTTTAGTAGGTCCACCAGGGGTAGGAAAATCCACCATTGCATATTCAATAGCAAAGGCATTAAATAGAGAATTCGTTAAAATTTCTGTAGCTGGTTTAAACGATTCAACTGAATTATTAGGAAACAGAAAAACATACATTGGCGCTAGTTACGGGAAAATAATTGGAGCAATAAAAAAAACAAAGGTGAACAATCCAGTTATATTAATTGACGAAGTAGATAAAATGCTAAAAGATTATAAAGGAGATCCTGCCAGTGTTTTATTAGATGTGCTAGATTATTCTTTGAACAAAGAATTTGTTGATAATTATATTGAAGAGCCTTTTTCATTAGAGAATGTTTTATTTATTTTAACCGCTAATAATAAAGAAAACATACCTTACCCATTATTAGATAGGTTAGAGCTTTATGAAGTAAACAGCTACACAATCAAAGAAAAAGAAAAAATTGCGAAAGATTACTTAATTCCAAAAATAAACTTCGAATATAATTCTTCGTATAAATTTAGTCCTTCTATTATTACAAATATTATAAATCATTACACAAATGAAGCAGGAGTTAGGGAATTAGAAAGACTGCTTTATAAACTAATTAGAAAATTAATAATTAATAAAAAAGAAAAACTACTTTTAAGTGATTTAAAATTGTATTTGGGAGAATACAAATATACCAACATTTTTTATAACGAATTAAATGAAATTGGAATAGTTAATTATTTAGCTTATACTCCGTTAGGAGGGATTTGCTCTAAGATTGAAATATCTATCACAAAAGGACCCGGAGAAGTAATAACTACTGGAATGCTTGGAAAAACAATTGAAGAGTCAATTAAAGTAGCACTTAGTTATATAAAAATAAATTACAATATTGAGATAGACAAATATAATATACATCTTCACTTTTTAGATTCATCTATTTTAAAGGAAGGACCTTCGGCTGGTTTATCAATCGTTACAGCTCTATTGTCAGTTTTTTTAAACAAACAAATCCCAAACAACATTGCTTTTAGTGGAGAAATTAGTTTAAACGGGAACATTATTAAAGTTGGGGGGATAAAAGAAAAGATTATCTCAGCATATAATAATAATATAGAAATATTGTATTTACCTTTTGAAAATAAAATTGATGTTTTACAATTAAAAGAGTACACGAAAAACATAAAAATAATATATCTTAAAAATTATAAAGAACTGTTCAATATTTTGTTTTAAATATTGAACTTAGATGCAATTTGCTATATAATACATAATAGAGGATATAGTAAATGAACAGAAAAGGTTTTGCATTAGTTGAAACGATTGTAGTAGTAGCAATACTTAGTGCTGCTCTTTTAATAATTTATTCAACTTACAGTAAGGCAATACATAAAGAAAAAAACAGATTATATTATGACGATGTAACATATATACATAAAGCTAATTATTTAAAAACATTTTTAGTTCAAAACACGAATATAACAGTTTTTTTAAAAAATTCAATTAAAGATAAAAACACAAATGCATCAAATACAGATGATACATTAATTGTTGAAGTTTCGGATTCGACCACAGGTTTATTTAATCCGAATACTTTGATATCTTTTCAAAACTTGTTTAGTTTTTATAAAGTAGATAGAGTTTGGATTTACAAACCAGACTATGAAATTATTACACAATGTAGTGATAAGGTCTTAAATGGTAGCAAAGGATCCTTAACTGATGTTGTTTATAACACTTGCCTAAATTCTTTTCCTGAAGAGGATTATGAACTTACAGCTTACATTAGAACTTTGGGTCGTCAAGAATTTCAAGAAAATTATATATTTATAGCCACTTTTAAAGAGCATAAGGATGGAAGTATTTGTACCGATGGTAACGAACCTTGTATTTATAATTATGTGTGGCTAGATTTGGGAGTAAGTTATGAATAAAAAAGGATTTATTTCAACAGTGGTGGTTTATTCCTTTTTTGTGGTGTTTTTAATGTTACTTTTAGTAGTGTTGTTAAGATATTCTTATACACGAGAGCTTTATATAAAAGAGACAGACAATTTAAAAGAAGAGCATTTAAATTTAATCAAAAAACCAATTTTAAAAACAAAAATACTAGCTGATAATGGTTTGTCAGTTAGTATTGATATGAAAGAAAATCCTGACTTCACTCAAATTGCAGACACAAATGAAGGAATGTATGGAAAAGAAGACGATTATGGAATAAGTTATTACTATAGAGG
>CAZBGT010000025.1:0-7531 GCA_964491615.1 uncultured Muribaculaceae bacterium | reverse complement strand
AAAAAATAAGTTTAGAACAATTTAAAAAAGATAATATTAATGGTAATTTATATAGTTTATATAAATTACCTGAAAGAAAAACTATGGGTAGTGCGGGATATGATTTTTTCTTTTTAGAAGATTGTGTTGTAAAAAAAGGAGAGATAGTAAAGGTTCCGACTGGGATAAAGGTATATATGCAAAGTGATGAAGTGCTTTTATTAATAATAAGAAGCAGTTTAGGCTTTAAATATAATTTAAGATTATGTAACCAAGTTGGGGTAATAGATAGTGATTACTATAACAATATTGATAATGAAGGACATATATTTGCTTCATTAAAAAACGAAGGAGAAAAAGATTTATTTTTTAAAAAGGGGGATGCTTTTATGCAAGGAATATTTATTAAATATTTAACTACTGAAGATGAAGTAACAAATGTTAGAAAAGGTGGTATAGGAAGTACTACAAAGGAGGCAAAATGAATAAATTTTATATAACAACACCAATATATTATCCAAGTGAAAAGTTTCATATAGGACACTCATATACAACTATAGCAGCGGATGCAATATCTAGGTTTAAAAAACTAGAAGGATATGATGTATTTTTTCAAACGGGTACGGATGAACACGGAACTAAAATAGAATCTAAAGCTAAAGAGCATAATAAAAGTCCAAAAGAATATGTAGATGAAATTATTATAGATGCAAAAGATTTATGGGAAAAGTTAAATATTAAATATGATTATTTTATAAGAACTACAGATGAAGATCACATTCGTAGAGTTCAAAAAATATTTAATAAACTATATGAACAAGGTGATATTTACAAATCAACTTATAAAGGTCTTTATTGTGTACCTTGTGAGTCTTTTTGGACTGAGAAAGAATTAATTGAGGGGAATTGTCCCGATTGTAATAGAGGAGTTAAGGAAGTCTCTGAAGAAGCATATTTTTTTAAACTTAGTAAATACGAAAAAGATTTAAAAAAATTATATGAAGATAATTTAGATTTTATATTACCCATTTCAAGAAGGAACGAGTTATTAAATAATTTTATAAATCCTGGTTTAGAAGATTTATGCGTAACCAGAAGTTCAGTTAACTGGGGGATAAAGGTTCCTTTTGATGAGAAACATACTATTTATGTTTGGATAGATGCTTTATCAAATTATATTACTTCTTTAGGCTATCCTGAAGAGTTAAATGAATTTAACAAATACTGGCCAGCAGACCTTCATTTAGTTGGAAAAGAAATAACAAGGTTTCATGCCATTATATGGCCAATTTTATTAATTGCATTAGGGATAAAGGTTCCAAAACAAATTTTTTCTCATGGCTGGTTAGTAATTGAAGGAAGTAAGATATCTAAGTCATTAGGTAATTATGAAGACCCAAGAATATACATTGAAAAATATGGAGTGGACGCAGTAAGGTATTATGTTTTAAAAGAAGTTCCTTTTGGAAGAGACGGTAATTTTTCAACTGAAGCTTTAATAAAAAGAACTAATGCAGATTTAGTAAACAATTTAGGTAATTTAGTAACAAGAACGGTTTCTATGAGTCATAAATACTTTAATGGGATAATTACTAACAAAAACAAACTAAACGATGTAGATAACGATTTAATTAATGAAATAAGCAACGTTAAGAAACAAGTTATTGAGAACATAGATAAATATAAGTTAAATGAGGGAATAGACCAAGTTATAAACCTATTACACCAATCTAATAAATATATAGATTTAACAGAACCTTGGGTTTTAGCAAAAGATGATTCTAAAAAAGAAAGGTTAGAAACAATTTTGTTTAATTTACTTGAATCAATTAAAACATCAGCGATTTTACTTCAAGCGTTTATCCCTGATTTAAGCGAAAAAATATTAAACAATTTAAATGTTTTAGATAAAACATTTAATAATGCAACATTTAACAAGGAAAATAGTTATTCATTAAACGACCCTGTTGTAATATATAAAAGGATTGAAGATGAGTAATGACTTTTTAATTGATACTCATGCTCATGTTTCTAAAGTATATTATGAAGATGTTTTAAAACTATTAGATAATAGTCTTAAAAAGGATGTTAAATATATTATAACTTCTGGATATGATATTGATTCTAGTAAAGAAGCAATAGAGTTAGTGAAAAAACACGATAATCTTTATTGTTCAATTGGAATACATCCTCACGAAGCAAATGAATTTGATTTAAATAATTTATCTTGGATAGAAAAAAGTTTAAACAACAATAAAGTAATAGCTATCGGTGAAATAGGGTTAGATTATTACTATGAAGAAATTGATGTTTATAAACAACAAAAGTTATTTGAAGAACAATTAAAACTAGCAGAAAAATATTCTTTACCTGTTATAATTCATTCTAGAGAATCTAGTAAAGATGTAATAAGTATATTGAAAAAATATAAAGTTAAAGGAATAATTCATTCCTTTAACGATTCTTTAGCGGATGCAAAAGAATATATAAAACTTGGTTTTTTATTAGGTATAAATGGTGTAGTAACGTTTAAAAACAGCAACTTAAAAAACATATTAAAAAATATTGATTTAAAACATATAGTTTTAGAAACAGATAGTCCTTACCTAACTCCTGTTCCATATAGAGGTAAGAAAAATAGTCCTTCTAATTTAATATATATTGCTAAATATTTAGAAGAAATATATCAAAAGAGTTTAGAAGAAATTAAAAAAGAAACTACAAAAAACGTTAATAATCTTTTTGACAATATATTTTCATAATGGTAAAATATTAATAGAGAAAAGGTAGTAAAATGTTTAAAAAAACAAGTTATTTTATTAGAGTGTTTTTGATATTGATAGTGATAGTTTTATTTAAAACTAACACTTCTTTATCAACCTTTGATATTGAAAACTCTACCATTAATTATGAAGTTGATTTAAATGTGATGGCCCTTAAGCTAAATGAGTATGAAGACTATAGATTGTTTAACCCACAAAGTACACATGTAGGGGACTTAACTGGTTATGTATATAATTGTCCTAAATGTACAGAAAGATTAGCTTGTATGCATAAAATGGATTTGTCTGATGGTACTACTACATATGTAGACAAAGAATATGGAGAGGTACACATTGTAGCATCTTCTAGACATTTGCCATGTGGATCAATAATCCAATTTGAAAGTAAAAGAATTCAAGAAGAACCAATAGTAGCGATTGTATTAGATCGCGGTGTAAATGGAAATAGTATTGATTTATTAGTTAAATCAAGAGAGTATGCTTTAAAAGAAGTTGGAAGAAGTAAAATTACATACGATTTAATAAGAAGCGGCTACAACAATGAGAGCTAAAAAAAGATTCGGACAAAGCTTTTTAATAGATAAATCTATTTTAAATATAATAAAAAATAGTATAACCCCTAATGAAAAAGACTTGCTAATAGAGATAGGACCTGGAAAGGGTTACTTAACTAAAAAATTAGTAGAGCATAACACTAATTTTTTAGGTATTGAAATAGACCTTGATATGGAAAAATATTTAAATATTTTTGAAAACGAAAAAACTTCGTTTTTATATGAAGACGTACTAAATACTAATTTTGAAAAACTTACAAATAATTTTAATGATATTTATGTTGTGGGTAATTTACCATACTATATAACAACACCAATAATATCTAAATTAATTGAGAGTTATAACTTATTTAAAGAAATAGTTATAATGGTTCAAAAAGAAGTTGGAGAAAGATTTTTAGCTAAACCAGGTAGTAAAGAATATGGTTATTATACAGTGTTTTTAAACAACTATTATAATTTAGAAAAGATTACAAATGTAGGTAAAAAAGCATTTAAGCCAGTTCCTAACGTTGATAGTATGGTAATAAAACTAATTCAAAAAGAACCTTTGGTAAAAGATAAAAACTTTGATAAGTTTTTGAAAGAAAGTTTTCAATTTAAAAGAAAAACTTTAAAAAACAACTTAAAGAAATATGACTTTAATAAACTAAGCAAATACTTAAAAGAAAATGAACTTAATGATAATGTAAGGGCTGAAAATTTAAGTATAGAAAGATTTATTGAGATATATAAAATATTAAAATAATTCAATAAAAGTTAACCTCTTGCATTAAGATTTAAAATGCATTAAAATGTAGGTAGGTTGCAAGACTTGAAATTGGAGGTAAAGATGGAAATTACATCGGTAAGAGTTTTCAAGGTTGAAAGAGAAGGATCTAGAGTTAAAGGGTATGCTACAGTAGCGATTGACGACGCATTAATGATTCATAATATTAGAATTATTGAAGGCGAGGAGAGAATGCTTGTTGCTATGCCTAGCAGAAAAATTAATAACGAAAGATATGAAGACGTTGTTCATCCTTTAAATGCAGAAACAAGAAAAATGTTCGAAGATAAAATATTAGCCGAATATAATAAAGAAGAAGAATAATTAATGTAAAGCAATTTAGTAATAAATTGCTTTATTTTTGTTTTAATATATAATTATTATAGGGAGTATTGATGAAAACAAGTAAAAAAGAAAAAAGAAGACTTTTTATTATTACTGTGTTTTTTTTACTTGTGATAGGGTTTTTATCAACTTCTGTTTATAAAGATTTAAAAAAGACTTATGAAAACAAAAATAAAATAGTTGCACTACAAAAAAACTATGAAGATCTTCTTAGAAAAGAACAAAAACTAAATAGTGAACTAACAAAAATGAGTGATCCGGAATACATGGCAAGATACGCTAAGGAGAAATATATGTTCTCTGCATCGGATGAAACAATAATAAGAATAAAATAAAAAAGGGGAGCTAGTGTGATAAAGGTAACTTGTAATGGAAAAACAATTGAAGTAAAAAGAGGTACTAATTATTATGATATTAGTAGTTTTTTTGATGTTTTAAACCCTTTAGCCGTTAAAACATATGATGATATATTAAGTTTAAAAGAAGTACCTAGCGAAGATATAAAAATAGAATATATAGATGTTAAACACTTTTATGGTAGAGCAATATATAAAGGTGGAGTAAAATTAATCTTTCAAGTTTCTTTAAAAAGACTATTTCCTAATATGAATGTAAGTTTTAAACATAGTGTACCAGGAGGTATGCTTTTAGAAGTATGTGGAGATAAGATTTTAGAAACTAATGATGTATTACTTTTAAAAAAAGAGATGCAAAAAATATCTGATCAAGATGAAATTATAAAGAAAATAACTATTAGAAAAAAAGAAGCTATTAAGTTTTATAAAACAAATAATGAATTAGAAAAAAGTACAAACGTATCTAGAATAACGGACAAGGCCATAACTTTATATCATTTAGAAGGTATAAATAACTTCTTTTATTCGGAAATGCCTTATAAAACGGGAGTTATAAAAAACTTTGAAGTTGTTTATTTAGGACAAAACAGAATAATAATATTATTTCCTAATGGGAAAACAAATGGTAATACACCGACTTATGAACACAACCAAGAAATAATAAATACATATTTAAATAGTAAATCGTGGTTAGAAAGTATGAATTTAACATATGTTTCTAATTTAAATGATTTAGTAGGCAGTGGAGAAGTTAAAAACATTATTAAGTCTAGTGAATTAAAGTTCGGTTTAAATATATATAACGTCGCTGATGAGATAATAAAAGATAAAGAAATTAAATACATTATGATAGCTGGTCCTTCTTCTAGTGGTAAAACCACGACCACTAAAAGACTTGGAGAGTATTTATTTTCTAAAGGATATGATCCAGTAGTTATATCAAGTGATGATTATTTTATTGATAGAGACAAACTAAAGAAAAACGAAAATGGGGAATACGATTTAGAATGTTTAGCAGCAGTAGATGTTAAATATTTAAATAATGATTTACATAAGCTAACAAGGGGAGAACTTGTTACTCTTCCGTCATATAACTTTATAAATGGTGAAAAAGAATTAAGAAATAGACCTATAAAATTAAAAGATAATAGTATTATTTTAATCGAAGGGATACATTCTTTAAATGATGATTTAATACCCAATATAGGAAAAAGCGAGAAATATAAAATATATTTAAGCCCATTTATTCCTTTAAATATAGATAGACATAACTACATATCTAGTTTGGATTTAAGGCTGCTTAGACGTATGGTTAGAGATAACCGTTCTAGAGGATACGAAGTATCTGAAACTATTCATAACTGGAGAAAAGTGAGAGATGGAGAAGAAAAAAATATATTCCCATATATTAAAGGAGCAGATGCAATAATAAACACAGCTCTGGTTTATGAGTTGGGAGTTTTAAAAACTTATGCAGAACCACTATTATTAAATGTTGAGGTAGATTCAATGTATTATATGGAAGCTAAAAGATTATTAAATTTTTTAAAACCGTTTTTTGCAATAACTAGTGAATATATAGACTCGTCATCTATATTAAGGGAATTCATTGGAGGTGGAGATGATTAGAGTAGGAATTAACGGCTTTGGAAGAATAGGCCGTATAGCTTTTAGAGAAATGATTGTTTCCAAAGATTTTGATGTAGTAATGATAAATTCTCCATCAACAGCGGAGGAGATGGCATATCTTTTAAAATACGATAGTGTATATCGTAGTTTTCATGCTGATAAAATAACCTTTGATGAAGATAATTTAATAATAAACGGTGTTAAAAAAATTAAAATAACTACTCATAGAGATCCGCTAGAGATTCCGTGGGGCGAAAACAACGTTGATTTAGTAATAGATTCTAGTGGTGTATTTACAACCAAAGAAGATTTAGAAAAGCATATTAAAAGCGGTACTAAAAAAGTAATACTATCTGCGCCTGCAAAAGGTGAAGGTGTTAAAAGTATTGTTTATGGAGTAAATGATAATATATTAACCAAAGAAGATAAAATTGTATCAGCGTCATCTTGTACAACAAATGCTTTAGTTCCAATTTTAAAGTTATTAAACGATACATATAAAATTAAAATAGGTTATATGTCAACGGTACATGCTTTTACAAATGATCAAAGCACTTTAGATGGAGCACATAGAAAAGGAATATATTCTAGAAGAGGAAGAACTGCGACTCAAAATATTATACCTACAACTTCAGGAGCGGCTAAAGAAGCGGGTAATATAATTCCTGAATTAAAGGGTAAAATCTCGGGGAAATCATTAAGGGTTCCTATAGTAAATGGCTCTGTAATTGATCTGACTTTACAATTAGAAACTAACGTTACCGTAGGAGAAATAAATGACTTGTTTCTCAAAAATAAAAATGAAGTTTTAAATGTGACAAGTGATCCGATTGTGTCAAGTGATGTAATTGGAATTAAAAATGCAACTACAATAGATTTGTTATCAACAGAGAGTATTGATGCAAATAACACTCAGTTATTAAAAGTATTGGCATGGTATGACAACGAACTTGGTTATACAAATCAATTATTGAGATTAGCGAAAAAGATGTTTGAGGAAAATGAAACACATTAATCAACTTGATAATAGTTTTGAAACAGTTATTTTAAGATGTGATTTTAATGTACCCATTAAAGAAGGTAATGTATTAAATAATTATAAAATTTTAAAAAGTT
>CAZBGT010000024.1:0-7722 GCA_964491615.1 uncultured Muribaculaceae bacterium | reverse complement strand
AAATTTATTTAATACAACCAAAAGAGATTGTTTAATAGTAACAAACTCTTTATATGACGCTACTAAACTATATAATAAACTTTTAACATATAAAGAAGTTTTGTTATATCCTCAAGACGATAATGTTAATTTGTTAAATTATTTAGAATCACCCGAGTTAAAGTTTACTAGACTAGAAACTTTAAAAAAAATAAAAGAAGAAAAAAACATTATAGTAACCAACTTAACTGGGTATTTAAAAAAATTGCCTTTAAAAGAAAAAGAAAAGCTTATCAAGCTTAATGTTAATAGTGTAATAAATAGAAACGAATTAATAAAAGAGTTGATAAATCTTGGTTATAAAAAAGAAACCATCACTGCCAAAACTGGAGAATTTTCAACCAGAGGATTAATTATTGACATTTTCCCCATTTATGAAAACAACCCAATTAGAATAAGGTTAGACGAGAACAAAATTGAATCAATTAAATATTATAGTGAAATAGACCAGCTAACTTTTGAAAACACTGAATCAGTGGAAATAAGTAATATTAACGAAAAAGAATCAAATTTAAATTCATCTATAGTGGATTATCTAACAAAACCTATTGTGGTCTTTTTGGATTATGAAAACTTTAAAACTCTCCCTCAAGACGACAACTTCCATGATTTAAACTCTATAAAAAACGATCACGTTATTTATATGCATCCGTATAACATTAAATACAAAAAACTTTTCGATGCTAGTCCTATAACTAATTACAATGAAAATTATGAGTTGTTAAAAAGAGATTATGACAAATTAAAAGAAAATAAAAAGATATTCTTTTATTTAAAAAACAACCAAAATAAGGAAAAAGTTTTAAAACACATACCTGAGGCTTTAATTGTTGATAAAAAATTAAATGAAGGTTTTATATTTAATAATTATATAGTTATTTCGGATAATGATTTAAAAGAAGAAAAAAGAAGTGAAATAAATTATCGTAGTAAGTACAAATTTGGTTTTAAAATTAAAAACTATACTGATATTAATAAAGGTGATTATGTAGTACATACATCACACGGAATAGGTATTTATCAAGGGATAGTTGAATTGAAACAAGATAATGTTTTAAAGGATTATTTGTTAATAAAGTATGCTAATAACGACAATATATATATATCTGTTGAAAATATTAATAACATCTATAAATATAGTGATCAAGAAGGTAAGAAACCCAAAATAAACAGTCTAAGTAATAACACATGGCTTAAAACAACTGCATCTGTAAAATCTAAAATAGAAGATATAACCGAAGAGTTAATAGAGTTATATGAACAAAGAATAAACATTAAAAACAAACCATACAAAATATATGAAGAAGAAGAGATATTTGCCAGCAGTATAGATTTTGTATTAACAAAAGATCAATTAACTGCGATAAAAGATATTCAAAAAGACTTGGTAAAAGATTATCCAATGGATAGGCTTTTGTGTGGGGATGTAGGCTTTGGGAAAACAGAAGTTGCAAATAGAGCAATGTTTACAACAGTTTTGAATAACGATCAAGTAATGTATTTGTGTCCTACAACAATTCTTTCTATGCAACAATATGAAAAAGCATTAGATAGATTCAAAGATTGGCCAATAAAAATAGAGTTATTAAATAGGTTTGTAAGTCCTAAAAAGCAAAAAGAGATTATTAAAGAATTTAAAGAAGGTAAAGTGGATATTTTATTTGGGACTCATAGATTATTAAGTAAAGACATCGAATTTAAAAGTTTAGGGTTATTAGTTGTGGACGAAGAACAAAGATTTGGAGTAAAGCATAAAGAAAAGATAAAAGAACTAAAGGTTGATGTAAATGTTTTAACATTATCAGCTACTCCAATACCAAGAACGTTACAAATGTCTTTATCGGGGTTAAGAGATTTAACATTAATTGAAACTCCGCCATTAAATAGATATCCTATTCAAACATATGTACTTGAAGAAGACGAAGAAGTAATTAAAAATGCAATATATAAAGAACTTTCCAGAGAAGGACAAACTTTTATATTATTTAACAATATTGAAAAAATAGAAAAAATAGCTTTTAATATTAAAAAATTAGTTCCAGATGCCAAAGTAGCGTTTGCTCATGGAAGAATGAACAAACTTGAAATAGAAACTATAATGAATGACTTTAAAAACAATTTGTTAGATGTACTGGTAAGTACAACTATTATCGAAAATGGAATAGATATACCAAACGCTAATACATTAATAATATATAACGCAGATAACTTTGGTTTATCGCAGCTTTATCAAATAAGAGGAAGGATTGGAAGAAGTAACAAAGTAGCATACTCTTATTTAATGTATAGAAGAAACAAAATTGTATCAGAAGAAGCAGAAAAAAGATTAAAAGCTATTGAGGAATTTACAGAATTGGGTAGCGGATACGACATAGCGTTAAGAGACCTGTCTATAAGAGGAGCAGGCGATATTTTTGGTAAAAGCCAATCCGGATTTGTTGATAAAGTGGGAATGAATTATTACTTAAAGTTAATGAATGATAATTTAAATACTAAAAAAGGAATTGACGAAACAGAGGAAGAAGTAAACAAAACTTCTTTAAACATTTCAACACATATTCATGATGAGTTTGTGGAAGAGGAAGAGTTAAAAATTTATGTTCACAATTTAATAAATAAAATTCAAAACGAGACAACATATAATAATGTTTTAAAAGAATTAACGGATAGATTTGGTAAAGTAAATGATCAAATAAAGGGATATATGTTAAAAACATGGTTTGATTCCTTAGCTAATTATTTTGATATTCAAATAGTTAGTAACAGCGAGATAATAATTAACAATTTAAATACATTTATAACTGAAGAAAAAGAATATAGTGTCTCGGTAAGAAGAACACAAACAATAATAAAAAGAAACAAAACCTCATCTGAAACGGATTATTTAAAAAGATTGGTAAAAACTCTAACAAAAATTAAAAAAAACAAAAATCTTTGATATAATAAACCTTGAGGTGTAAAATGAATTTTTTAAGAAGACTATTAGATACAGAATATAAAGAATTGAAAAAATTTACTGCGTTAGCAGATCAAATAGAAGCGTTAGATGAAGAAATGCAAAAGTTAAAAGACGAAGATTTTGTTAAAAAAACAGAACAATTCGTTAAACTTTTAAGTGAAGGGACTGATTTAGAAGATATAGTAGTTCCTGCTTTTGCTGTTGCAAGAGAAGCGTGTTTTAGAACAATTAAAGAAAAACCATATTATGTACAATTAATCGGTGGCTTAGCTATCCATTACGGTAATATCGCCGAGATGAAAACAGGTGAAGGAAAAACATTAACTACTGTTTTACCAGCATATTTAAATGCCTTAACTAAAAAGGGAGTTCACGTTGTTACTACTAACGAATATTTATCCAGTAGAAATGCAGAGTGGATGAAACCAGCATATGATTTATTAGGTATCACTGTTGGAATTAACATAAGAGATTTAACTCCGCAACAAAAACAAGAAGCATATAATGCGGATATAACATATTCCACAAATAACGAAATAGGTTTTGATTACTTAAGAGATAACATGGTTGTAGAGGGAGCGCACAGAACTCAAAGGCCACTTAATTTTTGTATTATAGACGAAGTGGATTCAATATTAATAGATGAGGCGAGAACTCCGTTAATTATAAGTGGAGGAAACTTTGATTCCAAAAACTTATATAAAGAAGCAGATCGAGTAGCGAAGTCATTAAAAAACGTTGATGATTACACAATTGATATAAAAACAAAAAATGTTTCCTTGACTGCTGAGGGAAGTTTGAAAGTAGAAAAACTTGCAAACATAAAAAACTTATATGATTTAAACAATACAGTTTTTGTTCATCATTTAAATCAAGCTTTAAAAGCTAATTACGGTTTTAAAAAAGATGTTGACTATGTTGTTGAACAAGAC
The DNA here is from genome assembly GCA_964491615.1 of uncultured Muribaculaceae bacterium. GTDB lineage: Bacteria > Bacillota_I > Bacilli_A > RF39 > UBA660 > CAKOSP01. The sequence goes on along the minus strand of CAZBGT010000024.1, from coordinate 3,792 downwards.
GCTATTATTATTGTAGATCAGTTTACCGGAAGATTAATGGAAGGTAGACAATTTAGTGATGGTTTGCATCAAGCTCTTGAGGCAAAGGAAAATGTAACTATTAACGAAGAAACTAAAACAATGGCTACAATTACATTTCAAAATTTATTTAGAATGTATAACAAATTATCCGGTATGACCGGAACGGCTAAAACAGAAGAAGAAGAGTTTAGAAGTATATATAATATGTATGTTATTACTATTCCAACAAACAAACCTGTTATTAGAGCGGATGAACCAGATTTAGTTTATACAAGCATTGAAGGAAAATTAGAAGCTTTAGTTAACTATGTAAAAGAAATTAATAAAAAGGGGCAACCAATATTAATTGGTACTATTTCTGTGGAATCTAATGAATACATTAGTTATATTTTAAAAAAAGCAGGACTAAAACATGAAATATTAAATGCGAAGAATCACGCTCGAGAAGCTGAAATAATCGAAAATGCTGGAAAGAAAGGGTCTATTACTTTAGCTACTAATATGGCTGGTAGAGGAACTGACATAAAATTAGGTGAAGGTGTAATAGAACTCGGTGGACTTTGTGTCATTGGTACAGAAAGACATGAGTCTAGAAGAATTGATAACCAGTTAAGAGGAAGATCAGGTAGACAAGGAGATCCAGGAGTAAGTCAATTTTTTGTGTCATTTGAAGATGATTTGATGCAAAGGTTTGGAACGGACAGAATCAAAAAAATGATTGAAACTTTAGGTATTGAAAAAGATCAAGCTATTAAAAGTAAATCATTAACCAAAAGTATCGAAACCGCTCAAAAAAAGGTCGAAGGTAATAACTATGATATAAGAAAAAATCTTTTAGATTATGATAATGTCTTAAATAGTCAAAGAGAAATAATTTACGAAAGAAGAAACGAAATATTAGATCAAGAAGATATACACGAAAGAACATTAGAAACTTTTGCTAATGCAGTTTATAATTTATGCGAAAATCATATTGAACCAGAAGGTTATTTAACTCACGAAGATAAAAAAGATATATTAAACTATGTTAATTCAAATTATTTAGTAAACACACAAATTGAATTTAAAGAAGTTGAAAAACTAAGTGATGAAGAAACTCCTAAATATCTTTTAAATATTGTAAATAAAGAATATAAAGAAAAAATAGGTGATATTTCCTTATTAAAAGATTTCGAAAAAGCAATAGCCCTTAGAGTAATTGATACTAATTGGGTAGAACACATGAGTTCAATGGAACATTTAAAAGAAGGAATAGGCTTAAGGGGATATTCACAAGTTAACCCAATTCAAGCTTATACAATGGAAGGTTTTAAATTATTTGATAAATATTTAGAAAAAGTTGATAACGATATAACAATGTTTTTATTAAAAGCACAAGTTAGGTATAACACAGAAAGAGAACAAGTTTTAAAAGGAAGCGCTAGCGATGGAAAAGAAGCTGCGAAACAACAACCAAAAAGAGTTGCTAAAAAACCAGGAAGAAACGAACCATGTTCGTGTGGAAGTGGCAAAAAATATAAACATTGCTGTGGAAAATAAACTAAAAGCCAGCTAAGCTGGTTTTTATATTGAACTATTATACCGAACTCGGTATAATGCAAAAAAGAGGTGTGTTTATGACAATTAAAGAAGCTAGTAAACTTTGGGACTTAAGCGAAAGAAGAATAAGAAAGTTAGCTCAAGAAGGAAGAATAGTAGGTGCCATAAAAACAGGGGGAATATGGCATATACCCCTAAATGCAAATAAACCAATCGATAAAAGGTTTAAAACTGACTTTAAATACATTTTAAACTTAACTGAAAAAGATTTTATTGAGTTAGATAACAAATTAAATTTACTAAATTCAAAAAGACCTTTATCTAAAGATTTAATTGAAATGTTAAGAGATTCTGATATTTTAGACTGGACATATAATAGTAATGCAATCGAAGGAAACAGTTTAACACTAAAAGAAACAAAAGTTGTTTTAGAAGGCATAACAATTGGAGGAAAAAGTGTTATAGAGCATCTAGAAGTTATTAATCATCGAGATGTAATATATTACTTAGAAGAGTTAATAAAAAATAAAAATTCACTTAAAGGGCATGATATAAAAACAATTCACAATCTTATCTTAAAAGGAATAGACGATAAAAATGCTGGGGTATATAGAAATAAAAATGTTTTAATATCAGGAGCAACATCAAAACCTTGTGATTATATTAAAGTTTCAGAAGGGATAGAAAGATTAATGAATTTATATCCAACTTGGAGTAATTTGCATCCAATAGTTAGATCAACTCTTTTGCACGGAGAATTTGTATTCATACATCCATTTATTGATGGAAACGGTCGAACAGCTAGATTACTAATGAATTTTGAGGTAATGAAATGTGGTTTTGTACCAATTATAATTACAAAAGAAAAAAGAATAAAATATTATGAAGCATTAGATAAAGCAATGACTTCAAGAGATTATACCGATTTTGTAAAACTAATTATTGAAGAAGAGTTAAAAAATTTAGATAAGTATTTAGAAGTTCTTAATTAAACGAATTATAGAACTTAAATACTATATAATGTATAATTGAATTGAAGCGATTAGGAGAAAGAAATGAAAGAAGAATTAAATTTAAAAATAAATAACAATTTAGAAAAACTAAATAGTTTTAAGGAGTATCTTTGAACCATTAAAAGAAGAACTTAGTGAATTAGAAACATCTTTAAAAGAAACAACGGATTATGTGAAAGCAGGAGAAATAAACAAAAAAATATCGCATATTTCTAAAACCGTTACTTTATATGATGAGTTAGTCTTTAGTTTTAATTATTATTTAGAAGAGTTAAACGGAGAAGACTTAAGTATAATTGAAAAAGAAATAAATACTCTAGAAGAATCTTTAACAGCATTAGAAACAAAAATCTATTTAAATGGTCCATATGATGAGCTGGATGTTTATATTGAAATAAGACCAGGAGCAGGGGGAACAGAAGCTAGTGATTGGGCCGGTATGCTAACAGAAATGTATTTGAATTATTTTAAAAAAGAAAACATTAAGTTTGAAATATTAGAAAAAAGTATTAACGAAGAAGCGGGTATAAAAAATGCTTTAATAAAGGCATCAGCGGATTATATATACGGTTACTTAAAACATGAAAACGGAATTCACAGATTAGTTAGAATTTCACCTTTTGATTCAAATAAAAGAAGACATACTTCTTTCGCTTCTGTTTTAGTGACACCTATATTTAAAAACAATATTAATATAAATATAAATGATTCAGATTTAAAAATAGATACTTTTTACTCAAGCGGAGCAGGAGGACAATCAGTAAACACTACAGAGTCTGCAATAAGAATAACTCACTTACCAACGAAGACTGTAGTGACTTACCAAAATGAAAGAAGCCAAATAAAAAACAAAGAAAAAGCAATGGAAATCTTAAAAAACAAATTATATCAACTTGAACTTGAAAAAGAAGAAGAAAGATTAAACAAAGTTAAAAAAATTAATAAAATAGATTTTGGAATGCAAATAAGAAGTTATGTTTTAGAGCCTTATAAACTTGTAAAAGATTACCGTTCTAACTTTGAATCAACTTCCCCAGAAGTATTATTATCAGGAGATATTAAAGAAATGCTTGAATATAACTTAAGGAGTATTAAAAATGAATAAAAGCATAGCTTTTTTAAAAGAAACATTAATTTCTAACGAAACTATAATTGTGTCTTGTTCTGGCGGACCTGATTCAATGTGTTTACTAGATTTATTAATTAAATTAAAAAATAA